>DAOUMT010000018.1:0-5031 GCA_034409195.1 Dehalococcoidia bacterium | reverse complement strand
CTGAGAATGGGGTTGAGCCGGGAGCTGGCTCTTGGTGCATTACGTTTGACACTCGGGCGCTGGAGTACTTCTGAAGAAATTGACACGGCGGCAAAGCTTATAGTGGAGCGAGCAAAGCGCTAGACAGTCGCGACTTCGGTTCAAGCTGTCAGGCAAGCCGTTCTGGGTAACAACATTAGTCCAATTTGAGATTGCCGAAAAAAGCCTGTTGAAACAATAATTTGATATTCCGGTCAATGCCGGATTTTTTAGGAATCCATCTTATTCACTTTTTAGGCGCCTTGTCAGGTCATTTTTACCTCATTTTTCAGGGTAGTCCTCCCTTTTTTAACCAGCCACTGCTGACTCGAAGTAATGGTTATCCGGCTTTCCCCATAGTAGTTTCGCCATTCGCTTGATATTGCAAGCTATGGTGGCTAATAGGGTATGTATCCCCGCCCTGCCTAGCCCACGGTAACGGCATCTTCTCAATCCGCAGTACCTGGTAAGATCGGCGACCTTTTGCTCGATCCTATAGCGATTCCGGTAGGCTTGTTTCCCTTCCTCAGTCGCCAGCCTTTGTTTCGCCTGCCGATAGTACGGCTCGTAATAGCTGATGTAAACTCTTCTTCCCTCTTTATTCTTTACGCACTTATGTTTTAGCGGACAGACGTTGCACAAACTCGCTTTGAACCGGAAGGCATAGCCCGGTTTGTTTAGTTGGTAATTATAGAGGACTTCGCGGTAGCAGTTGGTTGATATATGCCCTGCCGGGCACATAAGTTTGTTGTTTTCATGGTCATAAAGAAAATCATCGACGCTAAAATAACCAGGCCCGTTCCAACGGTTTGCCTGCTTCGATATAGCGATATTCGCAATAGTCTCGTTGCTGTCCAGTAATTCCAGATTTTCTCCCCAGTCATAAGCTTTATCGCCCGTAAGCTCCTTTGGTTTGATGGCATGGACTTCTTCCTGCTCCTTGAGCAGAGGTTTGAGCTGGCTTCCATCCGTTGCATTAGCCGGGGTTGTTTTTACCCCGGTAATGATACCCGACTCTTCGTCCATGACGATATGGGCCTTATAACCCGGCCAGACGGTGCTTGTTTTCTTCCCCATCCTGGCATCCGGGTCCGCCAAGCTGATAAGTTTATCTTTTGCATTCCCACCCCTATCGGCGACGACTTTTTCCAGTAATCCTAAATCTTTCTGGAGTTCGTCAGTCGGACTAATCTTCTTAGCTCTAAGCTCATCAGTGACACTATCAAGTAATTTACCGGCAGCTTCAATCTCTTGCTCAAGTTCCTCTTCGGCATTTTGCAGGTCCTGGAGTCCTAGCTGCTCTGCGATCTTTGTATTCTGTTTCGCGATAGTCTTCAGCACATTCTCCCGGCACTTCCTTACCAGCCCGGTAATGCTGCTCAAGGTAATATTTGCCCTGATAGGAGTTGAATCAATGATCTGCCGGTTCCCCTTTACCAGGCCTTTATTAATGCATTGCCCGACGATTTGTTCCAGGACGGATCGAAATTTCTCTTCCCCTAATCTCTGGGCTCGGAAATAGGAAATGGTGGTATAATCCGGTACCTCAGCATCGACTGCTATGCCAAGGAAGTATTTATAAGCCATGTTTAACCGGGCATTCTCTACTACCTGTCTATCGGAATCCCCATAAATATATTGCAACAGGCACAATCGGAGCATGAACTCAGGGTCTTCCGCCGGCCTGCCAATTTCCCGATTGTATCTGTCCTGGAGTATTTGCCCGATAAAAGAAAAATCGACCACCTGGTTAATCTTGCGAAGCTGATGGTCGGTCGGCACAATGCGGTCATACAGATAACTACCGTAGAATGACTCTTGAGGTGATTTTGGCTTAAGCATGAGCCCCTCCTCCGATTAGTTAGCTGCATTTTAACATGTATTTGGCTGTGTATTCTGCATTTATGCCGTCCTTTGAAATTTATTCTTTATCAATGGATGAAGGGGACTTTTTCGGCAGTCTCGATATGCATAAACGGCCGGGCCACGTTCTCTATGAATTCGATACCCTTGATGATTTTATCGAACTCGAACTTTCCCACGTCAGCGCCGGCGCTGAAGGCATCGCCTTTGCCGGTGAGTATGACCACCCGGATGCTGTCGTCCTTCTCAACGTCGGTCAGAGCGTCATCGAGGTCTTTGAACACCTGCGGGCTGGCAGCGTTCAGCTTATCAGGTCGGTTGAAGTAGATGATTGCTATACCATCCTTCTTCTCAAGCAATATGGTCTCGAAGTCCATAAACTGTTCCCCTTTCTCCTTAAGTCTGTCGTCGATTGAAGAAGTTACCTATGCGTAGCCGATAGCCTGCAGCTCTTTGTTCAGCATCTCCTTCAAATAGCCCAATCTCTCCTTGCCGGGTTTGAAGTCGAAATTCAGTGTGCCGTAAGGGTCTACCTCCTCTCTTAGCAGCCTGACCTGTTCCTCTGTGGGTTTCTCAGTCTCAGGGATACTCGATGGGACTTCCAGGGGGAAGCCGGTGTTGTTGACCACATCCTCTGCTTTAACGCCAGGATGCAGGAAGTCTATCCGGAAGGGTTTGTCTCTCTCCTCTTTAGTCATGACGCAGAGATTCGTGATATAGCGTATGGGGCCGGGCCTATATCCCGATTTGATTCGCTCCTGCGCCCCGATAAGATACCTGGTGCCTGTTATCACATCTACCTTGGTGACGAAGGTCATCTTGGAATGCCCGGGGAAGTAGCCTATCATCTTGCGGTGCATCTTTATTACCTCGGGGGCGCCTGCTCCGCCGGGCCCGCGCAGCTTCGGCTTATCGTACTCCCCCACCACTGAAAGGTTGATATTACCGTATTGGTCCGCCTGAATGCTCGATATAGCCTCAACGTCGCCTCTCCCCTTTAAGTGAACTGAGTTGAGGTCTTCCAGCATAGTCCACATAAGGGCAGCACCCCTTGTCGCAGAGGACTCAGCCCGGATAAACGAGAGCTGGAACGGCCTGAAATCGACTGCGGCGTAAGCCAGCAGGCAGCTATTAGGCGCGTGGGTAATCTTGGCCAGGATATAGCTGGCATAGGCAAGCGGGGTAAACGAGCCCAGGACGACTACGTCGCCGTCTTCGATCTCTTTCGCCAGGGTCACGCACATCAACTCGCCCACGGTATAGTCTTTAGCATACTGCTTCATAGGAACTTTACCTCCCTCGCTAGTCTGCGCAGGATAGCCGCCTGACGCATGCCGCCGATAGCTTCCAGGTATTCCCACTCTGGCTTCATCACGTAATCTTCTATGTATTTTTTGAATGTCTCAGCGCTGGCTGCATATTCCATGTACTTCATGATATGCCAAGCATCGAATACATAATGCGGAGCGCATGAGGTGGGATGAGCACCGAGCGGAGCCTCTATAACCATGTCCACCTGGAATTTGGGCACCTTGGTCTTCTCAGGATGCTTCCATATCTCTTCGCTGGACACTACTTCCTCTACCGATACAATCCTTTTCTTCGCCGCCCTCATCATCTCGATATCAGTTCCTGTGGTGCCTTCCATTTGGATGTTTCCAGTTTTGTCAGCCCGCACCGCGTGAATAATAGCTACGTCGGGCACAATAGCGGCAGCAGCTATAAGCTCCTCTCCGGTGAAGGGACATTTTATGTTTTTGTAGAACTCGGGCCTGTATTTCACCAGGTCAGAGCCGAAGGGCCCGCGATAGGGCAGAAACGGCACATTTCTTCCTCCCGCCTCCAGGCCTATGATTACGGCCAGCCCTGTTATCTCGTCATAGGGCAGGCCCTCTTTCTCAATCGCCCTGCGGAAGTTGGGAGCCAGGCCGAACGCCTCCATGCTCACAAATGAAAACATCAACCTTTTCAGGCAGCCAGCCCCTATGAGCAGGTCGATATCTATACTTCCCACTACGGTTATGGCCGTCAGGTCCTTGATTTTGGAGCGAATGATCTCGCGGATTATCGCCATAGGATGGCCGCCCAACCAAGAGCCTCCTATGGCCACTTTGTCCCCGTCTTTGATGATCTTGGTTATGTCGCTCAGTTTCCCAACCTTGTTTTCAATGGGCATACATCCCTTCCTTTCATAGTAGATTTGGCTTGGAGCTGGCGGAGCTTTTGCTTAGGAACATTGAGGATAGTACACACCCTTTCAAGGGAAAAAGCAGGCTGTGAAAATTTTAACAACGTCGAAGGCGACTGTCAACAGTCGTGCTCATTCGCCGAGGATGATGCGGGCGGCGCGCAGACCGGATAGAGCTACTGCGGGCACACCACCGCCGGGCATAGTCCAATGCCCTGCCAGATAAAGATTAGGTATGGGGGTCTTTTGCTCCAGCCTCTTCATAAACATCTGCGGGGAGAAAGCCCATCCCATAGCAGCACCCATGGTATTCAGGGTGTACCTTTCATAGGTAAGAGGCGTAGCAGCATCCTGCACTACGATATGCTGTGAAAGGCTTGGTACGAGCTTCTCAGCCCTGGCAATAAGTCTCCTGGCGAACCTTTCCTTCTCTTCCCGCCAACTCTTCCCCGCCAGATAGTACGGTGCCATGGTCATAATAATCACAACATGCTTACCCGGCGGCGCCAGGCTGGGGTCGACCAGTGTGGGAACTGAAATTCCAAAGCAGGGTACGGCAAGCTCACCCTTTAACAGGCCATTCCACTCTTTTGCATTATCGTAGCTTTCGTAAACTATGGTCTCCGGGGCATCGACCCCTGTTGTCCTGGGGTCAATATCAACGCCCAGGTATACATAGAATGCTGACAGGCTTATTTCGAGCCTGTTCAATGTTCTGACAAAATCTTCGGGCAGGTTCTCTTCACCAATCAGGTTGAGGAACGTGGCTCTAGCCGCTATATTTGACACAACCTGCGCTGCCCGGACCTGTTTCCCTTTTCTTGTTTCGACGCCCGTAGCTCTGCCCTTTTCCAGAGTAATTCTGTCCACAAAAGTCTTGTACTCTATCTCGCCGCCATAGCTTTTAAGGATTCGGACAAAGGTGTCCGGCACTGTCTGAATCCCGCCGAGCGGATAAAAGT
>DAOUMT010000017.1:0-8487 GCA_034409195.1 Dehalococcoidia bacterium | reverse complement strand
GCTGAGATCAACTGCCACCAGAGACAGCGCTTCGTCCATAGGGACTACAGCGTCTCCCATCCTGACAATGCCCCGCCGGTCGCCCAGCGCTTTATCGACCGCCTGGCCCAGACAGCTAGCGGCATCTTCAAGGATATGATGATGCCCTACCTTTAGGTCTCCTTTCGCCTCGACTGTTATGTCGAATAAACCATGCCGTGCTATCTGCTCTATGAGGTGGTCGAGCATTCCTATGCCGGTTTTTGCCTGGCACTTGCCCCGGCCGTCGAGGTCGAGCTCTACCTTGACCTTGGTCTCGGCTGTCTCGCGGCTGACTGTGGCCTGTCTTTTCTTGCCGGCCTTGGTGACCTGAGCAGCCTTCGGGGCCTGAACGGTCTTAGTGGTTTTAACGGCCATCTTACCCTCCTTTGTAATTTGCCAGTGCTTCTATCAGAGCATCGGTGTGCTCCGGCCTGCCCACGCTTATGCGCAACATATTTCTAAGCGAAGTGGTATCGAAGTATCTCACAAAAATGCCCTTGCTATCAAGTCCCTGCTTTATCTTCCGGGCATTGCCTTTGGCCACCCGGCAGAGGATGAAATTGGCCTGAGATGGCAGTGGGCTGAGAATCCCTTGCTTTTCCAGCTTTACGGAGAGCCGCTTCCTCTCGGCGATGATTGCCTTGACCTTGGTCTGAAGATAGTTCCTATCTGCCAGCGACTCCTTGATAGCTATCATGGCCGCTGCATTCACATTATAAGGCATTTTTATCCTGCGGATAAGCTCTGCGATGTTTGCGGGGAAAATTCCATAGCCTGCCCTCAGACCACCCAGACCTGCCCACTTGCTGAACGAGCGCAGCACCACCAGATTCGGGTACTCGGGAACAAGCTGTGCAACGGTCTGGCCGCAGAACTCATAATATGCCTCGTCCACAACCACAACCACGCCGGTCTCGACCAGCTTCAGTATGTTGCTTTGAGAAGTAGCGTTGCCTGAGGGATTATTGGGGGAAGCGATGAATATCACCTTCGTGCGCTTGTCTATGGCTGATTTTACACCCTTTATGTCCACCTCATAGGTATCGCTGCGGGGCACGGTGACCGTCCTGCCCCCGCAGACCGCCGTGCTGAAAGGGTACATCCCGAAAGTGGGCGCGCAGTTAATCACTTTGTCACCCGCTTCGAGAAAAAGGCGCAGAACCAGGTCGATAAGCTCATCGCTGCCGCTACCGGCCACGATATGCTTCCCGCTGACTCCCACGTACTCCTCTAAAGGCCCCATTATCTCACGATGCAGAGGGTCGGGATAAATGTGATAGAAATGGTATTTCGCCAGAGCGCGGCTCACCCGCGGCGAGCAGCCATATGGATTCTCGTTTCCATCAAGCTTTATCAGCTTGTCAACAGGGACTCCACAGCGTTCGCTGAGCACTTCAAGCGGCACAATAGGCTCGTATGGCTCAATGCCTGCGAGGCTGCCTCTAATGAGCCTCTCAACGCCTCTGGCGGCATCTCGGGTCATTTACCAACCCCTCACTTTCCCAACTGTTCCAGTCTCTTCTCAACCGATACAGCGTGGGCGATCAATCCTTCAGCCCGGGCGATAGTTGCCGATGCCGGGCCGAGTGAACGTAAATCCTTGTCGCTCAGGTCAATCAGTATGGACACCTTGAGGAAGTCCAGCACGCTGAGTGGCGAGCTGAAGCGGGCGGTTCTGCCGGTGGGCATAACATGGCTCGGGCCCGCTGTATAATCGCCAATGGCCTCGGGAGCGCCGATGAAGATGCCCCCGGCATGGTGAATGCGGTCAAGATAAGAACGGGAATTTTTTACCATGAGGCAGAGGTGCTCGGGAGCATAGAAGTTCACCAGTTGAATAGCCTCGTCTATATTGGTCACGACGACTATAGCGCCGTTTTGCTCCAGAGATTGCTTCGCAATGATACGCCGCTCCAGTTTGGCAAGCTGACGCTTGATTTCCTCACTGACCTCATCAGCCAGACGAGACGAGGTAGTGATGAGGATAGCAGTGGCCATTTCGTCGTGCTCTGCCTGAGCCAGAAGGTCAGCGGCGCAGAAAACGGGGTTTGCCGAATCATCGGCTATGATAACGGTCTCGGTAGGACCATGCAGCCCGTCCAGAGCTACAGTGCCGTAGACCTGCTTTTTAGCCAGTATGACAAAGATGTTGCCCGGACCGCAAATCTTGTCCACCTTGGGGATAGACTTGGTGCCATAAGCTAAAGCAGCTATAGCCTGAGCGCCTCCAACTTTGAACACGCGGCTCACCTTGGCTATATCGGCAGCTACCAGCGTGGGCGCGGGAACCGTGCCATCGGGGGCCGGAGGAGTGGCGATGATAACCTCGGGGACTCCGGCTACTTTTGCCGGAATTACCGTCATAAGCACAGTAGAAGGATAATACGCCCTGCCTCCTGGGATATAGACCCCCACTCTCTCCATGGCGCTCGCGATGAAGCCCAGCCCGTTCTCAACAAAGTCCAAGCCCAGCTTTTTCCTCTGCGTCTGATGGAAAGACTGCACCCTGTCGGCAGCCAGTCGGAGAGCGCTGACCAGTTCTTTGTCAACCTTTTTATAGGACTCTGCGATCTCTCCTTTAGTGACCTCAAGCTGGGCCAGGCCCATGCCGTCGATTTTTCTGCCGAAATCCAAAAGGGCATGGTCTCCCCTGGTGCGCACCTCGTTGAGGATTCGCCGCACTGCCTCATCAGGTGTGATATCCTCATCGAATATCTGCCTTATCCTCTGCTTGACGCTGGGCGAGGCAACGGCAAATTCGGGAACATGCCTGATAAGCAGAGATCTGGCGGCTTCCAAGTCCCGGACTATCTTCATTCCAGATACTCCTCGGCAGCTTTCACAGAGTTTATTATAGACCGCTCGCGAAATGCCTGAAGCTGCTCACCGGGAACCATGTTCAGAACCTGCTCACGCCTTTCATCGAAAGAAGCGAAAAATGTCTCCCGTTCCTCAGGGGTTATTTGTTGCGCCCAGGAAAGATACCTCTCAGCGAAGTGGCGAAAGTCCTCCCAGTTGGCTTTTCGGGCGGTAATCGTTAAGACGAACTCGCTCCACCTTTTCAGGTTGGAAGCGTCGATAAAGCTGACAGCTACACCGTCAGCCGAGCCATTGAGCTCAATGCGAATCATTGACATGTTCTCAGTGTTGAGCCTTTCCGAGCGGTCTAGCTCGAATTGAAGCACCCGGTCCAGAAGATTAGCTATTGGATTGCCTCCCACAAGCGATGACTTGCCAAAAAAAGGGCGATAAATTCTGTATATCCAGGCCTCGTCGGTGACCAGATGCGAAAGATAACCGGCAACAAAAGACTTCGTTGCAGGGTTCAAGCCAGTGTTCTCGGTAAGCTCAGGATGAGCGCGTAACATAGTCTTTATTCCACTCTTACCATCTTCGCTCTCCAGAGTAAGGAAATGAGTCTCCTCACGGCCGGCACCGAGGAAAAATCGTATATCCGGCGCCGTAGAGCCGAGGTAATAACTACCCTTGTTCTCATCCACGATCGGATGGTGCAGCCTCTCTATCGCTTCCTTGGCGATGCCCAGATGCAAGCAGATCGGAGGCAAAAATCTCCTTCCTCAAGAAACGCAGCTAGCTTCCAGGCCTTTCCTCATAGTTCCAACGAGATAGGCTATCTTATCTTTCTTGTCAGGCCGCCTCATGGCTTCGGTGTTCCCGATAAGGCATGCCGACGACTCAAACAGTGTATCTATGATCTTGAGATTGTGCCTGGCGATAGTTGAGCCAGTCTCGGTGTTCTCGATGAGTACATCGGCGTCCTCGGGCAGAAATGCTTCGCTCGCCCCCCAAGTGGGGATAAGCTTATATGGCGCCAGATGATTGTCATGGGCATACTTATCGGCGATATTGACATACTCCGAAGCCACCCGCAGGGCGGAGTCCCTTTTCATTTTCCTTAAATCGTCCGTGCTTGAAACGCGCAAATTATTACTGACCACAGCGACAATCCTCACCTTGCCGAAGCCGAGGCCAAGCACTTCGTCCACCGGACTAGACGGGAATCGATAAAGGTGGTCTCTCAGCCAGTCCCTGCCCGTAATGGCCAGGTCAAAATTCCCATTGGCTACCTGCTGAGGCATATCCTGAGGTCTGATGACCTTTACCGTCACACCATCAAGGTCTATACAAGGCCTGGACACAGCCCTGCCCACAGTATATCCCTCTATCTTGAGCCCCGCCTTATTCAAGAAGGCGACAGCATGGCGCTGCTGATGGCCATCCGGCAGCGCCAGATAAACCGAAGACTTTCTCACGGCTGAATGCCTCTCTTCAAAGCTGGCATCAATGGCAGGAGTTTCCTTTACATAAGATTTAACAGCTTCACTTGTTGAAAAAGAGGCCAGAAGGCGGCTCAAGTCTTTTCTCTCCAGGCTATCCCTGTTGGCAATCAGGTAAGCGCTGCTTTCCAGAACTGGAGCTACCGGAACCAGACCCTGTTCCTTAAGCTTTCTTGACGAAGTCTCCGCGATTATCGCCAGCTCTGCATTCTCCGATGGGTAAACCCCGGCCGAACCCCAAACAGGGAATATCTGGAATCTCCTCAGCCGCTGCTTCAAGGCGAAGACTTCCGCCAGGTTCGGGTATTCACTGACGATGCGCACACTATTGTTGTGGTTTTTCCATGCCCCCGGCGAGGAATATCCCGACAACCTGGCAGCCACAGCGAAAATGTTGCGCCTCCCGTAGCCTAAATCCCGGACCTTGACTACGGCTTCGCTGCGGTATTTAGCTAAAAGCTCCTCCACCCAGTCAAGGCGGCAGATGCCCAAGTCATAGTTGCCTATGGCTACCTGAATGGCGATGTCCTTCTCATGAAATACCTTTAGAAAAAGTCCGAAATCCCCCGAGCACTGCGGCCTGTACGAGCGGGAGCCTTCAGTATAATCGCTGACGTCAAAACCCGCTTTTTTCAGCAAGTCCGCTGTCTCGTCTTGAAGTTGACCTTTGGGCAAGGCGAGCTTTACTTGCACCTCGCCTCCTCAAGAAGCTTCAGTAACCCGGCAGGGGAAGTTTTGCGCTGCTTCTTGCCGCTCGACTGGTCGAGCAACTCGATCTCTTCTCCACCACGCATATTGACTATCCAGCGGAAATCAGTAGTCTTTCTGTAACCCAGGTCGAACTCAGCGGTATAGCCTGCATCGCGCAACTGCCGGGCTAATGCCAGAGAGGGCTTGAGCCCTTCCCCATCCTGAGCCCTGAGCAAGACCCTCTCTCGACGCGGCACTTCGCGGAGCAGGTCCATAAGCTCGTCAATATACAGGCCGAACCCCGATGCGCAGACATTCTTACCACCTACCAGGGGGATAAGCTCGTCGTATCGACCCCCTCCACCCAGCCTGCGCCCCGACCAGTAGAACCCGAAGATAATGCCGGTATAGTACTCGAAGCCTCTCCCCGAGGTGAAATCAATCTGGTAATCAAAACCCAAATTAGTCAGTAGGTTCGCAATCCTGGCAAGCTCATTAAGGCTGGGCTCGAGAGCAGGCAGAGACGAGGCAAAAACACCCCGCAGGTTTTCCACAAAGCCGGGTGAGTTACCCTTCAAACCAAACAGGAGCTGCAGGTTCTTCGCCATCTCAGGGTTCCCGCCCTTAAGGTCGGACAGCACACCCGGATTTCCCGAGAAGACCTGCTCCAGCACATCGGCCTCTCTCTCTCCAGTAAACCCAAGCCCCTTCAGAAATGTCTTGATTAAACCGGCATGGGCCAGACGAAGCTCCACCGGCCCTATCCCCAGCTTCGTAATGGCTTCCAGCGCCAGAGATATCAACTCGACATCTCCCTCTGGTTTGCTGCCGCCGATAAGCTCAGCGCCGCACTGCCAGCGTTCCCTCGACTCCTTGCCTGTGCCCTCGAAGGCGAACATGTTCTCGACATAACAAAACCTGGCGATAGGGAGATTCTGGAAGTTCTCGACATAAAGTCTGGCTGTGGGGATGGTCCCATCGGGCCTGAGCGCCACCCGCTCTCCGCTCCAGCCGTCCCAGTCCAAGAAAGAATAGACCCGTCCCAGCATTTCGGGTGAGAGCGTGCCTGCGGAAGTGAAAAGGTGGAGGTATTCCAGGACGGGCGTCCTGATCTCCTGATAGCCCCAGCCCAGGCAGCAGTCCCTGAATCCCGCCTCGATGCAGCGGAATTTCGCCATGTCCTGGGGCAATAAATCACGTGTGCCCTTGCACCTCGGCACCTTCATCCTTATCACCTCGGTTCGACTGGCACTATTCTACACCCATTACCAGGTGTGTTCAACGGGATTTTTGAACGGATACGTTAATATTTATGTAGGGGCGGTTCGCGAACCGCCCCTACGATATTTGCACCCGCCACTTTAAAAAGCTCCAGCCATGTCCCAAATAAACGTAGCGTCGTGACTCCCGTCACGACGAAAAACCCAATGTAGTTGCCCAATTCATTGGGCTTTTTCGGGCCTGATAAATCAGGCAACTACGGACTTGCAGACATCGTGTCATCGCGGGCGACTCGCCTTGACTACGTGAATTTGGGGTCATGCTAAGGGGAGGAAATCGAGGACGTTGAGCCGGAGCTGCTCTCTTCCGTTCCAGTGGTCTGCTTCCAGGTTATAGACGATGTCGAGATAGGTAGAAAGCTCACGGGCCCCGAGGTCGAAGGCAATAGCATCCCAGGTAACCTGGCCGTCACGCAGCTTGAGCCTGAGATGCTTACCACCGCCGCCGACGATGCGCGAGTCCACCACCTTCACCTTCTCGCTCAGAAATACAGGCTCCTGGTTGCCCTGGCCGAAGGGAGCCAGCCTGCTTATCATCCTGTAAAGCTCTCTGCCTAAAGAGGACAGTGGCATCACAGCGTCAATAATCAAGGCAGGGCGAAGGTCAACATCAGCCAGTTCCCGTGCTGCTATTTCCACAAGCTGCTTCTGAAGCCGCTCCACGTTGGCTCTGGGCGTGACGAAGCCTGCTGCCTGGGAATGCCCGCCGAATCGAGTGAGTAAATCCTCACACTCGATCAGGGCGGCGATAATATCGAATCCAGGGATGCTCCGGGCGCTCCCTTTGACTGACTCGCCGTCCAGCTTCAGGATGACCACAGGCCGGTAGAACTCATCCACCAGTTTTCCGGCGACCACTCCCAGCACACCGTGAGGGTAATCGTGACCTCCGACCATCAGCAGCGGCTGGTCTATGCCCTCCGAGAACAGCTTTTCCCTCGCCTTGACTAATACCTCGGCGGTCAGCTTTTGCCGCTCGGCGTTCCTGGCTTCCAACTGGGCTGCCAGTGCGCGAGCCTGCGCTTGCGAAGTCGTGGTAAGAAGTTCATAGCTGGTAACTGCGTGATCCATTCTGCCGCTGGCATTGAGACGGGGTCCCAGCGCATACGAGATGCTGTCGGAATCAATGCCTCCGATTTCCAGCCCCGCGCACAGCACCAGCTCCCGTACGCCGGGCCTCGGACACTGGTTCAGCCCCTCAATGCCCCTTTTCACCAGATACCTGTTCTCTCCGAGCAAGGGCACCATGTCGACAACCGTACCCAGAGCAACCAGGTCCAGGTACTTTTCCCATTCGGTATCCCTGTTTGTTACCCGGTACAGCGCCTGAAGGAGTTTAAAGGCAACCCCTACGCCCGCCAGGTCATAAAAAGGATAGGTAGAATCAGAACGTTTGGGGTCGATTGCCGCCAGGGCAGATGGGATACTAGCAAGCGGTACGTGGTGATCGGTTACGATGATATCCAGACCCAGCTTGTGTCCATCCTCCACCTCCGAGACACCGGTAATGCCGCAGTCAACCGTCACCACCAGGCTGACACCCTGCTTCTTCAGGTTTTTCAAAGCCGTCAGGTTCAGCCCGTGGCCTTCGTCAAAGCGATGGGGGATATATGAGACGACCCTGCCGCCAAGCTCCTGGATTCCCTGTGCCAGAAGGACAGCGGCTGTGATGCCGTCGGCATCGAAATCTCCGTAAATAGCAATTAGCTCATCGCCGAGCAAGGCGCGGAGGATCCTGGTCACCGCCTTGTCCATCTCCTGAAGCAGTAAAGGATCGTTGGCCAGTCTCTCGTCAGCGGCGAGGAAGGCATCGAATTGAGCAGGGTCAGTGATGCCGCGATTGTGGAGCAATTGAATGAGTAAGGGGCTGATATCCGGCTGTTCGGTTGAGCCTCTCTTACCGTGAGCCTGGGATACGGGCTTATGTCGAAGTCGCTGCGCCAGCGAGACCGCAGAAATAGGCGGACTTATCTGCCACCTTTGCTGGGTCAATTCCGCACCCTGCAATTCTAGGGCCATATTAATCAAGTGTACAGTCCTTTGGGGCGCAAGTCAACAGAAATATCCAGATTTTTACAAATCTCGCAGGGAAGGAAGGCGCCTAAGCTCCCCTGTATCCCCCTCCTGAACAAGTCAGGGATATAAGTTTAGTAAAAGGCGCTCCTGGATTCCCACTCAAGGTGGGAATGACATATAAG
>DAOUMT010000016.1:0-3302 GCA_034409195.1 Dehalococcoidia bacterium | reverse complement strand
ACCCTGAGGCTCCAGAATCAGACGTGCATTACAAGATGAAGATGTTCATTGTTTATCACTATGCCGTAAGCAAATCGTTGGATTCCAAACAGCAAATCGAGAAGGCAATCAAAACCGAAGCCAATGTGATTTCTGGGATTCGTCCTGACGTTTATTTGCAGGATGAAGGGGTCGCCGTAGAAGCTGAAACATTGTATGATAGCGGCTTCTTAGCTTTCAGGCGAATAAAATTCGACAAGCTGCCCAAATATGAGAAAGCAAAAATACCCGTTCGATTCGTGCTTCCCGGGTTGATGTTCGTTCGACATCTTCAAGACATGAAAGACTTGGAGGAATACCACGCAGACATGGATTTTGATTTTTACACAATTGATGTGTTCGCTAATAAACTCCTCACAATACAAGACATCGAAGCTGCTTTAGAGGTCTTATAAAATAGATGTTGATAAGTAATATGCCAAAAAGACTTTGCCGTTCTCACCAGAGGGTCAACTGCGTCTCTTATTTGAACAGTTTTTCGGAAACATCCTCTTTGGTGCCTGCTATAGGATAAGGTTTAGAATAGTTTGCTCCAATATTTGTTGGTTCCTTCCATCTCCACTTTTATCCGAGAAAAGGTTCCTGAGCATTTTATGTAGTCCTCGGTAAAGAGTCAGTGTATTGATAATATAAGTCTCGCCTTCTCGAACCTTGGCTTAACCTTATATTATATGTACACTCGGTAACCGCCGCTAAGAATGCTCCTGGCATAATTCGCAGATCAAGAGGTCGAGGGCAAGTTCACCCCTATCGCCCTTTATTCTGCCCGTCTTAATAGATAGGTCCGTGTCCAGCAACTTCCTGTAGATTGTCTTTAACTGCTCTATCGAATGTGCTCTGGCCTGTTCCCTGACCTTCTGCAAAACATAATCCGAGGTGATGCCCAAGCCATGTCCCATATCGGCAGTGGAATGCTTTTGTTGCAGCATGTCTTTTGCCTGAATTACCATACGAAGCTGACGTGTTATCATAAATAACAGGTAAGGTGGCGCCGACCCTTCCTCTTCCAGCAAATGAAGAAGCCGTGTAGCTTTGGATGCATTACGTTCGAGGATAGCATCGACCATGTTGAAGACATTGGTTTCCTGAGCATAAGCAACCAGCGATTTGACGTCACTTGCTTCTACTATTCTCCCTTGAGCATAGAGGCAGAGTTTATCGATTTCGAGGGTAAGCATCCCCAAGTTGCTTCCCACAAGCTCCGATAGAAGTCTCAGCGCAGGTGGCGATATGCTGCAATTCAAATTCTTTGCTCGCGCCAGCATCCAGTTCTTTAACCTGTCGCCTTTGAGATATTTGAATTCTCCGACCTTTCCCAGCGGAGCAAGCTCAACCAGCATAGGGTTATTTCTCTTCAATGCGCCGTCGACCAGCACCAATACCGTACTCTCCGGCATGCGATGAATGTATTCTCCAAATGCTTGCCAGCCGGAATCCCTGGTCTTGGGGGCATGCTTCTCTTTATCCTGGGCTTCAAAACGGTTGAGCAAGCCTTCGACTATTACCAGACGCTTCGGTGCCAGAAACGGCAGTGTATCGCAGGTTGCCGTTAGCTGCTGCAAAGTGAGATTTTGGCCTTGAATAACTGTTGTATTGGTAGCCAGAAGCTCTTTATCGCCCAATGACTCTTTAACCTCAGCCAGGGCTTCTCTGAGAGAGAAATCGTCTTCCCCGTAGAGTATGTATAACAAAAATTGCCTCCCGGGTATCGTTCTGGATGGTTGCGGGGATTGCAATACATACTTGCTGGAGTATAATTATAGCACCTCATAGCTTTCGGTTGAAATTTAAAGTAAGTTAGAGAACGTTCAGGGTTACTATCTGCGCAGCCTTGTTGCCCTTTCACCTTCTTAAATATATATTTGGGGGAGGACAGGCCTTCAAATGAAGACATTATTAATCTACCCGCCTACACAAAGCAAAGTGGGGCTCCAGGCATTCTTTTTTGTGGAACCGCTGGGTTTGGAAGCAGTTGCAGCCGGCTTGGTCGGTAAACACGAAGTTGAAATACTGGATGCTCGCCTTGAGTCAAACATACGTCGCAAGCTTTCCTCCTTCAAACCCGACGCAGTAGGAGTAGCTGCCTCTTTCACGTCCACTGTCTACAGCGTGTACAAAGTCTTGGATACAGTTAGAGATTACGACCCCGGCATTCGTACTTTTGTGGGGGGATATCATGCCACTCTTTGTCACAGTGACTTCGCCGGGAGGGCTGAAGTGGCTGTCATTGGAGAGGGCGAGCTAACAACGCCGGAGCTGCTTAATTTCTGGGAGCAAGGCAAACCACTCGATGGAATTCAAGGAATCGCTTTCCAGCATAGAGAAGGTTGGAAAGCGAATGAGCCGCGGCCTTTCATTCAGCATCTGGATGATGCTCCACTGCCGGCAAGACACCTGGTACAAAAGTATCGGGACCGCTATTTCGTGGGGGGCTGGCGTCCCAGCGCCTGGATGGAGACCTCCAGAGGATGCCAGTATCACTGCAAATTCTGTGCGGTGTGGAGATTCCATCGCGGTCGCATCCGCATGCGCAGCCCACGGACTGTGGTACAGGAACTCCAAAATATAAAGTCGCCTTATATTTCTTTTGCAGACGACAATTTCCTGGTAAGCACCTCCCGGGCACATGAAATCTGTGTGGGGATACAAGAGGCTGGAATTAAGAAGAACTACCAGATGCAAGCTCGAAGCGATACCATAGTAAGGCACCCCGATTTGCTTAAAGAATGGGCAGATATAGGCTTGAAGACTGTGTTCATCGGTTTCGAGTCCTTCACCCAGGAAGGGCTCGAAACCCTACAAAAGCAAAACTCGGTACAGAGCAATGAAGAAGCAATAAGCATCATACGTAAACTCGGTATCGGTGTGATGAGCTCCTTTATCGTGAACCCCGACTACAACGAGCGAGATTTTGCCGCCTTCAGGAAATATCTCAAACGCAAGAAACCGCCGTTACCTGTTTTCTGGGTGCTGACGCCGATACCCGGTACAGTGATGTACGAAGAACGTCATCAGGAGTTGACCAGCGAAAATTACGAGCTCTTCGATGGACTTCACTCTGTGCTCCCTACTCGACTCAAGCTCAGGAAGTTCTACCAGCAACTCTTCAGCCTATATGTGAGTGCTCATCTGAGTCGTGTCTTATCTGTATTTGTGCCTCGAAGGAAGCCAATCGGAGGCCGCCTCTCCCCATTAGCATTCCTTAGAAATGTGGTGCTTATTCTCAGATTAATCAAAGATGCTAACCCCAGAGCCTTGTGGAG
>DAOUMT010000015.1:0-13844 GCA_034409195.1 Dehalococcoidia bacterium | reverse complement strand
GAGTTTCGCTGTCTACTGTATAAGGTGCGTCTATTATGATCATGGGACATTTGTAATGTCTCTGAATGGCTTCCCACCATTTGGGATGTGTGGCGCATGCGCCCTCGGTCGCAATCAGGATGTCCGGGTCGGGAGGTGGCTCACCAAAAGCGCCGCGTTTTTCGAACATGATGCCGAACGTGCACAATGCGTATGAGCACAGGTCCTGCGAATAACCTCTAGCTTCGCCTGCCTTGCAGAGGTCTTCCGCCACTTTCCTTGAGGAACAAAGTGCAGCGTAGTTTTCAGGAAAGAATGGAATCCCATCGAAAGCGTACACCAACTCAATAGGGGTCATGGAGGTTATCCAGATTACAGGTTTCCCCTGTTGCTTGGCGTTGGCTAGTTCTTTATAGTAAATCTCATTCAGAGTGCCCAACGCTGCCGATGCGGCTAACCTGACTACTTTAAACGGAGTCGCCGTGGGTTTACCTTGTCTGGTCTCCAATTCGAATCACCCCACCATTTCGATGAATGCTTGAACCATAGTTTTAAACTTACCGCCAGCCCAACCTGTGTCCGAGTGATCAACTACTAATACTGGAATACCATTATCTTTGAGACTGCTCTCTAGCCACGGGCGATCGTAAAGATGGGTGTCGCAATACTTCTGGGTCAGCAGAATGACGCCCCTGACGCGGTATTCCTTGGCCAACTTCAGCATGTGATACAACCTGGGCTCGGCAGGATGCTTGCAAGGACAGGGAACTTTCCGCAAATAACGCTCAGCCAGAGCTCTCAGCGGCTCAGCGTTCTCATCAACCGCAGAGAAGTAATAACGGCTACCTATATCTATATCGTCAACCACCACATTTCCACCACTATCCTCCACTGCCTGAAGCAGCTCAATGGTCTCGAAGGTGTTCCCTGCTATCATCAGCCGCACTTTGCCATCCGGAGAACCCTTGGCAGACGAAAGACTTGGCAGCAATTTGCGGAGCATTGCATTATGTTCCTCTTTGGGCATTACCAGCCCTGCCCGCAACACAGCAAACGCCTCGCTGCCGGAAAGAGGAGGGATATCACGTAAACCGAGGTTATATAGCTCGCGCACAAGGGCACGGTTTTCATTGTAGAGTTTGATGGCCTGCCTCAGCGATTCTTCGCTGATTTTCTTATTGGTGTATTTGTCTAAAGATTCTTTGAATAACTGCAGCTCTTCGATGAAAAAGTCTACCGATGCGTCAGTGCTCTTGCCCGGGACGGGCAGGAAGTAATAATAGGGAAGCTTGATATCTCTTTTCCAGACGCCGTAAAGGGCACGGGTCATGTCACATGATTTGGGGAACACAACTCCGTCGAGGTAATTGTATCGCCCTTTCAGCGCCTCCTCGAGAGCACTCCTCATGTAGGAGCAACAGATGCTGGGCAAGTGGGCGTCGGCAAGCTCTATGTTCTCCGAGCTTCCTCTGATGCGCAGAGGGATAAAACCAGCGGCATAAATGAGTTCTTCTGGAATATAATTACAGAAGTAACCGAATAACTTTTTACCTTCCTTTTTCCATCCCTCCGCCAGCTTGTGTCTGTTACGATAAGCCTCGTCGAATTGGGAAATCATCATTGTTGATCCAGCCCCATCTCCATTACTAAAACAGACACCCCTGCATTAGTCTTTTGTAATTATTGTCCACCTCCTGTTGAATTTCGGCTAGCTGCTCTTTTGTCAGGCGGTGGAACCTGCCCTGCCTCTTCAGGTATTCCTCTACAGGCTTCTTCACCTTGGGCGTTATATTGATGGTAATCTTGCCATTCTCGTATTCGTACAGCACCACGCTACCAGTCTCAACACCCAAGCGGGCTATCTCTACGCCATGCGCAGGGTCATAGTCCCAGCCCGGCGGACAGGGACAGATTATATGGATGAAGGAAGGCTTGTTCAGCCCCTTCGCCTTCTTCACCTTCTTCTTCAAATCATCGGGGTAGGCAGGTGATGCAGTAGCTATATAAACATCGCCATGCGCGGCCACAATCTGCTCAATGTTCTTCACCCGGCACTTCTTGCCTTCCACTGTTGTCTTCGTTATGGCACCGTAGGGGGTGGAGCCACTTCTCTGCACGCCTGTGTTCATGTAGGCTTCGTTATCATAGCAAATGTAGATTATGCGATGCCCTCTTTCCAAGGCAGCAGAGAACGTCTGTAACCCGATGTCGAAGATGGCACCATCGCCTCCTATCAAGACTAAATCGGCATTCACGCCCTTCCTCTTCATGGCGACTTCCAAGCCGCTGGCTGCTGCACCGGCATGGCTATATGTGAAGAAGAAGTGGGATACCTTCCATGCAGTTACAGGATAGAAGGCCCCCACCGCTGAAAGGCAGCCTGAGTTGTTCACGACTACCACGTTCTTATCGAAGACGCTTAACACCTGCCTGATAACGCCCAGGCTCAGGCAGCCACCACAGGAGGCTATGCCCTTGCTCAAGCCACCCTCGCCTTCCTTTACCACCTGTCTCTGGACTTTCTCGCCGCTAATGAGTTTCTCCCAGTTGTCATAGCCACTTATGGTCGCTACTCGATCGTCGAAGCCAATCTTGAACCACTCTACGAACTCATCGTCTCGCTTCGACCAGGCTGCAAACATCTCATCTATGTCCAAGCCGCTGATGTCTCTGCCGCTAACTATATAATTGGATATCGTCACCGGCAATCTCTGGAGCGCCGCTTTTATTTCAATGCAAGATATGCCACGGGTGTTCCCTGGTGTGCATGCTCGATCGATAACTAATATCTTCTTGGCGTTGGAGATGCATTTTTTGACCTCTTCCTCAGGGAAGGGTCTGAAAACCCTGAGCTTCAGCATGCCGACTTTTATGCCCTTCTGTCTGTACTCGTCTACTTTTTCTCTCACTACACCGGCTATTGAGCCTAGTGCTACCATAACAAACTCGGCATCTTCGGTCTTATAGGCCTCGACAAGGTCCTAGGACCGCCCGAACATCTGCGCGAATTCTTTGCAGACATCCCTAATCACCTGCTTGGCATCCTGCATCGCCTGATATTGCTGCAGCTTAAAGCTGGGATACTGGGCCATGACGCCCCCCCCTTGAGTCATCGGATAGTCAGGGTCAACAAAGGTATGCTTGGGCTGATATTTAGGCAGGAATTTATCCACCTCTGCCTGCTCCGGCACATCCACCCGCTCGAAGCTGTGGCTCATCCTGTGCCCTTCCGATACCACGAAGGAAGGCAGCAGCACCTTGTTATTCTCACTGATCTTGTAAGCCATTATTAGGGAATCTACGATCTCCTGCCCGTTTTCACAGTAGAACTGCAAGAAGCTCGCATCCCTTTCCGAAAGAGAATCCGAATGGTCGCTCAGTAACCCTTGAGGCAGACCTATCTCTCGGCTATCTATAGCCAATACCACGGGCAGAGCCATACCTGAAGCCGCCCACAGCATCTCGCGCATCAGTGCCAGCCCTTGAGAGCAGGTGCAATTGAATGTTCTGCATCCTGCAGCCGAGGCACCGACGCAGACACCCATAGCACCCAGCTCGGATTCAACGTTCACAATATCCGCATCCAGCTCGCCGGCCGCAACCATCTCATGAAGCTCTTCCGATGCTGGAGTAGCGGGGGTAATGGGGTAGGCGCTTATCACCTCGACCCGGCAGAGTTTTACAGCATGGGCTATACACTGGTTTCCCGAAAGGAATGTTCTCATATTACACCTAGCACTCTTTCATCTGGATTGCTCCCTTAGGGCACTCGTGGGCACAGATACCGCATCCCTTGCAGTACTCCATGTCTATCTTTATGCGTGGAGTACCCGCAGGGGCGGATTTTTCCACAGTTATTCGCTCTATGCAATCATCGGGGCAATACTGCCAGCAGATCTTGCATCCGATACACTTGGTCTGGTTCACTACCGGCATGAGCAGCTTCCAGCTACCCGTCTTGTTCATGAGAGCGCTGGTGCCAGAATTGTGTATTCCTGCCCCTCTAATGTACACCTTTGCCACGTTTAACCTCTTCATATCCAGCTTTAATGGCTTTTATGTTAAGGGCCAGCTTCTCCTGGGAAAATCTGGAAAGGATAAGCCGTGTTCCTTTCTCCAGCGAATCCAGAGAAATCAGACCTGTAGCGGCAGAAAATGCCCCCAGCATTACTGTATTGGTGATGGGGGTCTTCAAGATATCTACTGCTATAGCCGTAGCGTCTATGTATGTGGTCTCATGCTTTAAGCCCAAATCTTTGGGAGAATTAACGACCAGCTTGCCATTATCTTTCATAGCTGCTTCGACATCTACCGCTTCCACGAGCATGGGGTTGAGTACAATCACGTAGTCAGGAGCTAAGACCACTCCACGCTCTGCAATAGGCCTATCTCCTATTCTCCCGTAAGCCTCCACTGGGGCTCCGCGGCGCTCTACAGTAGCTCCCATACATGATTGCCCGTACTTGCCCTCATAGGTAGCAGAAGCACATAGAATATGGGCAAGGGTGACTGCACCCTGACCACCCCTCCCGTGCACCCGTACTTGTATCATACTACGAACTCCAGCGAATATAACCTTGCATGTCCAGCCAGTTTACAACCCACTGAGGTTCTTCTCCTTTGACAACGCGCATGATGTTTCCCAGCGAGTTTACATAGAAGTCGCCTTTTTCAGCTACAATAGAGGACCCGTGATAAGGATTTCGAAATGCTCTCTTTGCTTCACTCAATTCTATCTTCTTAAAAAAATTGTGGGTGTTCTGTCAAATCTATTGACATTTACCCACAGCTCCGTGAGTACTTCTTCCGGGGAATTGTTCCATAGAACCATTCGTAAATAGTATAGCTTACACCGCTCTGAGATGTCAACATTTTACAGTGCAGGGCACCGTGTCTGCTTGACCTTTTGCATCGGGTATCTTTGACTTTTCACTTTGTGATTATTTACCTCGCCCCGATAGACTGGGACTGTACATAGAATATGCGCCAGGAATAGGGAGAAGTGCTTACTTTTTCCTAATCTTTATCGGCACAAGATATATCCTGGATGCAGTCTGCCGGATAGAAATTGTTCTCATCTTTATCATGATTGGGATACCAGACTTGAGCAAAGAATGAATTTTTCTTTGCCTCTTCATCATAGTTCCAGGGTGGAGGCACGCAATCAGGACACCAGTGACCCGCTTTAAGGATGGTATAGGGTTTACCTGTGAATAAGTGTCCAAAAGCGCATTTCCATTGGAGAGCCTGATACATGTCCCCGTTCCATCTACTCGACAGACACTCGCCGCCCCTGAACTTCGCTGCGCCTTCCAGGTCATTGAGGTCAAGCTGCTTTTTGGATTCATCATACCCGTGGTCAAGCCTGTGCCATGCTGGCTCAGGATGTATCTGAGGCATATTTATGCCCCAGCCGGGAATAGATTCATATGTTTTGTAGCTCTTAAAGAAAGCAGTAATCCGCATATCGCATCTATTCTTGTACCAGTAGGCTGTCCCGTTCCTGTGATTCTCAGCCATATTTCTCAAGATTTCGTACGTGGATTTCTCTATCTGCTTCTGCAAACCCGGGGTTCTTTCTGCACTCAGCAGCCATTTGCTGCATCTCCGGCGGCATGGTCTTGGCCAAATCTTCCCAGTAGACGTCGAGTGAGTCTCTCCTGTAATGCAGATAATCATTGAGGATATGGCTGTCTTCATAGTATTGCATGTGAAAGTTTCTCAAGGCGAACCATTTCCGCTCCGAGCAGGATTCAATGCCGGACAGCCCGTTAACTTGAAAGCTCTTGTTCATAAGCTCATAGCAAACGCATCTCATTTTGGGGCCGCCGCCCATGTTATACGCCCTGCGCCAGAAATCGGAATCATCGGGAATATCGAGACAGCGAACAAGGCCGTATCCGGCATCACGGCTGGTAATGTTCTCCATAAAAGAATCGATGGGCTGATGGAACATGATAGGGTCCGTCAAACTGCTGAATTCTGCATAATCCATCGGCATGATATAAGTCATGCGCAAGGACGCCCAGTGCTTAATATTGGAGTCCAGAACAGCCCTTTCCCCGGCAATCTTGGTTACAGCGTAGAAATCGAAAATTGATGGTTTCAGAGGATCTCCTACCCTTCCCCAGTGAATACTCTGCAGGCGGTCGCCGGTCTCTGCTACAGTCCCCGTGTAAACTAACCTGATATGCTCTGCGCCGTTCGGCTGTGCCTCAATCGCCCTGACAATGTTCTTTATACCTTCGGTGTTGCATGCCCTAGCTGACTCGGGATAATAATCGGCCTGAGGCGAAATAAAGGCCATAGCATCAAGCACCCAGTCAACGCCTCTAATCGCTTCCTCTATGTCTGCATAGTTCGCGGCATCACCCCAGACTATCTTGAACCCGCCGCGTTCCGTCACTCCCTTTCCTGAAATCGGTTTGATCCCAGCCTCTTCTTCATATTTTCGGAAAAGGTTTTTGTTCTTCTCGGAAGGGCGCAGCAGAACAACTATGCCGTACTTATTCCTCTTTTCCCACAGCTCTTTAAAAGCCTCGTACCCCATAGTGCCCGAAGCACCGAACAAACAGACCTTTTCCTTTTTCATAGTATCACCTACTTTTATCACCTACTTTAGCATGCACTCAGAAACCATAAAGTCGGCTGTCTAGATGATAACCAGCCATGAGTTAAAAAGTCAAAAGGATAATTAAGGAGAATCTGTAGCGTCGTGACTCCTGTCACGACGCAGAATACGTTGCCACAGGAGTGGCAACGCTACATTGGGTAGCCCAGGGCAAATAAAAAATAGGGGCTGAAAACTTTCAGCCCCTACAACTACGCAATTGTTTAAGGCCAGCTAGTCGCACTTGGGCAGCGCCTCTCTGAGCTCTTTGAAGTACTCGTCCTCGGTCTTGCCCGTAATCTCCTTGAAGTACTTGTCCGGCTTGATACTGACAATGGTCTCGGCAAGTTCTTTCTTTCCTTCAAAGTTACCTCTCCTCTGGATCATCATCTTCTGCGCCTGCGGTGAGCCAGCGCCGTGCAGTGCCTCAGGGAGGCCCGCCCCTACCGCCATATTCTCAATGAGCCTGAGCATCCTCATCCTGTACTCAGTGGGCGTGCCCGCTTTGCCCACCAGGTACTTATCTATATACTTGCCAATCTCAGGATTTCTAAAATCCTTCTCCGAAGGCATGGTTATAATCAGGCCGCCGGCAATATCCTGCGCCAAGCGCATCCATTCGTAGGTAAATTTAGTTATGTTAAGTTTGACTACGTTCGCCAGCAGAGGATTTATGGTATACGCCCCTGAGTTTGTCTTGCTGCCCTGGTAGGAGCACGCCAGAGAGCACGACCAGCAGGTCTCCGCCATGCTGGCCATCTCGGCCATCAGGTCCCTGATATAGGGGGACTTCTCTACTCCGTTGTTCTCCGCCATCCAGTAAGCGGCACCCGTTACTACATCGGCGAGCCCTACCTTACAGCCCCCGTAATTGCTGCGATGGAAGCCAGCGAAGGTCTCAACGAGCTGTCCGGTGAAATCGTATTCGCCGCACATGAAGACCCTATCCCAGGGCACGAAGACGTCATCGAAGATTATCAATGCCTCGCCACCGACGATGCCGTACTTGGCGTTGCCCGGGTCGATCTCACCATCGAGCCTTCTGGTATCGTTGGTCTGTCGGCCAAAAATGAGCGTCACGCCCTTGGCATCAACAGGCACAGCAAAGCAGACTGCGTAGTCCTTATCCTCAACGCCCATAGACCTCGTGGGCATTGCTATTATCTCATGGGCGTTAACAGTTCCGGTGATGTGAGCCTTGGCACCACGCACCACTATGCCATCGTCTTTTTTCTCGACCACATGCACGTACACATCGGGGTCTTTCTGCTGGTGCGGCCTCAAACTCCTGTCGCCTTTGGGGTCGGACATAGCCCCGGCCAGCATCAAGTCGTTGTCCTGGACATACTTAAGGTATTTCTTGAACCGTTCGTGATATTTCGTACCGTATTTCTTATCTATATCATAGGTGGTTATGTAGGTAGCATTCAGGCCATCGAGTCCCACGCACCTCTGGAAGCAGGTGGCAGTCTTCTGCCCCAGTAGCCGCATCATCTTCACCTTGTTGACCAGGTCATCTACGCTGTGATGTACATGGGTGAACCTGTTAATCTTCTCCCCGGTCAGACTGGAGGTGGCAGTCATCTCCTTCTCGAACTCAGGGTGCTTCGCTAGTTCATAGGTCATTGCCGCCGCAATAATATGCGGTCGAAATAGCGGATAGTCAACCACACTTTCAACTTTTTCCCCGAACGCATAGACCGTAGGCTTCAGCTTCCTGAGACTCTCTATATACTCTTTACCGGACTTCATCGCCATATCTAGCTCCCTTCCTTTCCTCTCCCCTTAGATACAGAATAAACCATTCAGGTCTCAGATTCAAATTAGCACTGGCAATTTATTTCTTCTCCGTGTAATCGTAAAATCCCTTGCCTGTCTTTCTGCCCAGATGTCCGGCTCTGACCATCTGCCTCAGCAATATCGGTGGCCGGTATTTGGGATCACCGTATTCCTTGTAAAGGTTGTCCATGCAAGACAGGATAGTATCAAGGCCAACGAAATCTGCCAGCTCCAGCGGACCCATAGGATGATTCATGCCCAGCTTCATGCTCTTATCAATGTCCTTAGCACTGGCTATGCCCTCAGCGAAGGCATGTATCGCCTCATTCTGCAGCACCCCGATAAGCCGCGTGGTCACAAAACCGGGCGTGTCTTTTGCGATAAGCGAAGTCTTACCCATCTTAGTCGCTAACTGCTCTATTATCTTCACGGTCTCATCGCTGGTTCCGTAACCCCTGACAATCTCCACAAGCTGCATCATGGGAACAGGATTGAAGAAATGCATACCCACGAACCTTTCAGCCCTCTGCGTGGCAGATGCCATATCAGTAATGCTCAACCCGGAGGTGTTAGAGGCAAAGATAACGCCGGGCGGACAGGCCTTATCTATTTTGGCATAGGTCTCCTTTTTCAAGGCCATATTTTCGGGGATAGCCTCAATCACCACCTCCACGTCCTTTACCACCTCCAGTAAATCTGTGGTACATTTTATGCGAGCTACTGCAGCATCCGCCTCTGCCTGAGTCATCTTCTCCTTCTTCACAATGCGCCCCAGGCTCTGCTTGATAGCGCTCATGCCTTTGTCAATGAACTTATCATCGACATCCCTCATCTTGACCTGCAGACCGGCCTGAGCCGCTACCTGGGCGATCCCTGCGCCCATAATCCCTGCACCGAGTACAGCAATGTTTTTTACTTCCATTAGCTAGCCCTCCTTTTCTTCGCAAATGTCAAATGCAAAGCCAGCCGCCATCCACGAATATGGTCTGGCCGGTTATGTAGTTGGACTCATCCGAAGCCAGAAAAACAGCAGTACCCACAATCTCATCAGGCTGAGCGAACCTTTTCAAAAGGTTTTTGTTCTTGAGCTCATCATATATCCGCTCGTTCCCTCTCAAACCGGTGGTGAACTCGGTCTCTACATAGGAAGGGCCAATGGCATTAACCAGTATGTTATGCTGAGCCCACTCGGCTGCCAGCACCTTAGTCAATGATATGATGCCTGCCTTGCTGGCGCAGTAGGCGATCAGTCGAGGTAGCGCCACCTCACCACCGATTGAGGTCATGTTGATGATTTTGCCGCTTTTCTGCTTGATCATCACCTTGCCTACAGCCTGAGCACACAGAAACGCGCCTGTTAGATTGGTGGCGATAATCTGGTCCCAGGCCTCTTTGCCCGTATCCTCAGCCTTCTTCCATATCGGACTGATCCCGGCATTGTTGACTAATATGTCTATTCGGCCATATTGTTTCACCACCTGATTGACCACCTGGTTGATGCTATCAACACTGGTTACGTCCAGCCGCAAAGAGACTGCCTTTCGACCCTTCCGGGTCAGTTCTTCGGCAAGGCTCTTCGCCAGGTCCTCAGAGCGGCCGCATACAACAACAGCAGCCCCTTCCTCAGCATATCCTGCAGCGACAGCACGGCCAATACCCTTAGTGGAGCCAGTTACAATGGCAACTTTATCCTTTAGCCTCATCAGACTAAGCCCCCCATAAAACGTTACGGGCATAAATCATGAGCAGAAATGAGTCTTGCAAGCGTCGAGCCGGAGAATGATTGAGAACGTCGGGAGTCCTTCTCAAATTTTTTGGCGGAGTTGGATAGTAAAAGCGGAACTCTCAAGCCTAGATTCACCATCACTCCGCAGTAATCATATCTGAAAACTGAACGAAGGTCAACCTGGCCGAACGGTGATTAGAGCTTAGTCTGGGCCATTGGGCTATATAGTATAATGCTGATATCATTGAGGTAAACTGATGACCACCAGGCTTATTATGGCCATTCTCAGCAACTCATTGGTCGAAGCTATAATTGTTGCTGTCATACTATGGGGGTTGCCGAAACTAGGTATCAATATACCCCTATATGGACTTATCCTTATCTGCGTAGCCTTTTTAATATATGCAGTGCTCTCTTATAACATAGGAAGCCGCACTTTGAGGAAGAAACCGCTGCCCGGTTTTACTAGCATGGTAGGCGTTGAAGGCCAGGTTGTCAGACGGTTAGCCCCTGAAGGTCTGGTGAGAATTGAAGGTGAACTCTGGAATGCCCGAGGCGAAAATGGCCCTATAGATGCGGGGACAGATGTGATTGTGGTCAGCCAGAGTGGACTGAAAGTAGTAGTTCGCCCAAAGCAACGCGATAATCCCACTGAACCCGAAAACCCATCTTAGTATCCATATCTCAGTTGTGCTGAAAATGTGACAACTTTTTAACTGTTTCCCCTCCAGTTTTATAACTTTTTTATGCTGCACAGATTATCATTGCTTTGAAAAATAGACTTCTACGGTTCACTATGAGCCTGCCGAAGGGCTCACCATGAACGGGGTTACTTCCCCTTAAGGTAGAAGAGGTTTTGAGAATTCCAAGGAAAGGAAAAGGAGAGAAAGGCTCAATAAAATGAAGCTG
Source organism: Dehalococcoidia bacterium (assembly GCA_034409195.1). Classification (GTDB taxonomy): domain Bacteria; phylum Chloroflexota; class Dehalococcoidia; order SZUA-161; family SZUA-161; genus JACWAE01. Next base: position 2,841 of record DAOUMT010000015.1, on the reverse strand, counting down.
CAAGAACTTGCAAACGCAGTTAAGATGGCAGAAAAAGTGAACTATCTGTTCGTAGCCACTACAGGAGAATGGCCTCACTTAGGTATAGCAGGCAAGATTGACCTCGTCTCTGAAGAGCGCGTAGCGGTTTCGGAGTGGTTTTGCCCGGGTACTATGGCGAATTTGCGATCCAATCCGCGCTTTTCACTCATCGTCTGGGATGTATCTACAGATACCGGATATCAATTGCTCGGGGAGCTAGAAGAAATAAAAGAGCTGGCTGCGTTTGATGGATATGCTCCTGGCATCGAAAAAAACCACTTACCCCAGTCGAAGACACAGCTGGTGATACACATCCACAGGATTATGGAGTTCAAGCGTGCTCCTCATAGCGATGCCGAAAAATGAAATGGTGACCATTGCGCCTGCTGATATACGCGTGAGGGCCGCGTCCAGGTTGTCTTATCGTAGAGCCCAAGCAGTTGAAAGAACTAGTAGTCTTGTCCCGGAAAATAATGGGGTAACTCTATTAAGGAGAGGCAGATGGATAATGGAAGCTGGTCGAAGAAAGACTATACAAAGATATTCGGCGCCTACGACATCCGTGGTGTGGTCGGTGACGAACTTGACAGCCCGACTGTTAGCGCCATCGCCCGTGCCTTCGGGGACTACCTTTGTCCACAGCAGCCAGGGCGTTTTGCCGTAGGCCACGATGCCCGATGGAGTTCGCCAGCACTTGTTGAAGCTGTCAGCTTCGGCCTCCGCGAGTCCGGTCATCATGTAACCCATATGGGTCTTTCCAGCACTCCTATGGTCTACTGGTATGGAGCCGAGGGCGGATTCGACGGCTCTATCGCGGTAAGCGCCAGCCACCTGCCGCCGAACTATAATGGTTTGAAACTATGTCAACGTGATGCACTGCCTTTGAGCGGTGAGCACGGCCTGCCCGAGATTGCCTCCATGCTGCGAAATCCACCAAAACGCTCTCGGCCGTGCAGCGAGGTGCTGGAATTTGTGTCACCACTCGGTCAGTATATCGCCCGTATGCGGTCAAAATTAAAAGCAGAAAGGCGCCTCAGGATCGCAGTGGACGCAGGCAACGGTATCGGAGGCATTGGCGTACAGTCGCTTTTCTCCCCTTTTGACGAAGTAGAGATATGGCGATTGAGCTTCCATCCTGACGGCAGCTTTCCAGAACGCTCCCCCAATCCTCTGGAGAAAGGGGCCCTAGACCATCTCTCGCAGGTGGTCAGAGAAAGAAACCTCGACTTCGGGCTCGCCCTCGACGGGGATGCCGACCGGGCAGTTGCAGTGGATGAGCAGGGCAAAATGGTTCCCCCCGATGCACTGGGCGGACTGATTGCGCTGCGCTTTATTAAGGAAAACCCTCACGGTATCGTACTCCATGATTTGCGTACATCCCGGGCCATACCGCAAGAGATCGAGAGTAGCGGCGGGCGACCGGTGCGCAGCAGGGTGGGGCATGCCTTCATCAAACGCGCTATGCGCGAGCAGGGCGCAGTTTTTGCCATGGAGCTTTCAGGACACTATTACTATGCGGACCTTCACTATACGGATAACGGACTGCGAACCCTCGTGGAACTGATCAACATCGTATCGGCGGATAACAAACCTCTGTCCCAGCTTATAGAGCCATTCAAGCGCTATCCTACAAGCGGCGAGATCAATCAGGAGATCGCTGACCGCAAAGGGGTACTTGACGCGCTGGAAAAAGAATATCATGACGGGCGCATCGACCATCTGGACGGGCTGTCGGTGGACTATCCCGACTGGTGGTTTAACGCCCGTGCGTCTCATACGGAGGCTGTGCTTCGTCTGAATATCGGCGCCACCAGTACGTCACTGCTAAAAGAGAAGCAGCAGATTTTGCTGAAGCAGCTCAATGATATAAACAAGAGACTGGGTAGTACCAGACTCAAGTGAGAATATTGATAACAGTAAAGGAGACAAACTCGGATACCCCGGACGACTGCTCGATACAGCGGAGCAGCTGCCGTTCTAAATCTAACACCCAGTTCATCAAAGAGTGCTGTAGTGAGGTGGTAAGCTATGAAAGTCCTTGTATTTAGTGTGCGTAACTACGACAGAGAGTTCCTTGGGAATGCCAATCAGGGCAAACACGAGCTGCATTTCACTGAAGCGCGGCTCGAAGAAAATACCGCTTTGCTGGCCGCAGGGTTTCCCTCTGTTTGCTGCTTCGTTGATGACGTCCTGGACAGCGGTGTGCTCAAGCAATTGAAAAAAGGTAGTACCCGACTTATTACGCTGAGGTCGACCGGTTTTAATAACGTTGATTTGCAGGCTGCAGAGGAACTCGGGATAACGGTGATGCGAGTATCGAATTATTCGCCTTACGCCGTAGCCGAGTTCACGGTCGGTATGATACTGGCACTGAATCGCAAGATTCACCGTGCCTATAACCGAGTGCGCGAAGGTAATTTCTTGCTTGATGGATTGATGGGTTTCGATTTGCACGGCAAGACGGTTGGCATTATCGGTACAGGGAAAATAGGGAGCGTGCTTGCCCGCATTCTATCAGGTTTCGGTTGTTCTCTACTGGGCTACGATGCAATCGAGAACCAGGAATGTATCTCTGTGGGACTCCGATATGTACCGCTTGAACAATTACTTGCTGGGGCTCATATTGTGACCCTGCACATACCCTTAACGCCGGAAACCAGATGCCTGATAAATGATAAAACCCTCTCGCACATGAAACCGGGCGCTATGCTTATCAACACAAGCCGCGGAGCCCTGGTCGATACACGTGCCCTGATTCGTGCCCTCGAAAAACGACAACTCGGAGCCGCTGGGCTGGACGTGTATGAAGAGGAGTCTCAT
>DAOUMT010000014.1:0-5400 GCA_034409195.1 Dehalococcoidia bacterium | reverse complement strand
AGCCGTTGATGGTCCCCTGAACCTGGGTAGCACCTGCTTCAACAGCAGCCAGGGTGTTCGCCACTGCCAGTTCGCCATCGTTGTGAGCGTGAATGCCCAGAGGGATACCCACCTTTTTCGCCGCTCTGACTGCGGTGGTTATCTCGTCAGGCAGTGTACCGCCGTTGGTGTCGCAGAGTACAATGCACTCTGCCCCGGCCTCAGCGGCAGCCTTGATGGTGCGCAGGGCATACCCGGGATTCATCTTATACCCGTCGAAGAAGTGCTCGGCATCGAAGAAAACAGACTGCCCGCCCGATTTAATACAACGAATAGAATCAGCAATCATCCTCAGATTTTCCTCGAGGGAAGTCTGCAATACGTCGGTGACATGCAGATCCCAGGACTTCCCTACCAGGGTGACAACCCTTGTCCCCGACTCCTTCAGGGCGCGCAGGTTGGAATCGCTTTCCGCCCTGGCGTTGGGACGGCGGGTGCTGCCAAAAGCGACCAGCACAGCACGTCCCAGATTGAGACTCCGAGCGAGTGCGAAGAACTCTGCATCCTTCGGGTTAGAGCCGGGCCAGCCGCCTTCGATAAAATGTATACCTATCTCACTAAGGCGCTTGGTAATCTTGAGCTTGTCCTCCACAGAGAAAGATATGCCGGCGCGCTGCGCCCCATCGCGAAGAGTTGTATCGTATAGCTGAACTTTGGGTTTTTTAGCCACTGTACTTCCAATTCCGCCTAAAGATTTATTGTAAAGTATAGCATAAGGTTGGGCTAGTGTCATTGCGAGCGAAGACACAAAAACACCCCAGGGGCAGGTTTACAACCTGCCCCTACTACTTTTTGCCCGCCTCACACTTGACGGAACGGCGAGCGCTGATATAATAGAAAATTGGCACGATAGTGATGAGGGTAATTGCAGGCAAAGCTAAAGGACATCATCTGAAAACGCTGAAAAGTTCAGTACTCCGTCCTACATCTGACCTGCTCCGAGGTGCAATTTTTAATATGCTGGAATCCACAGCTACCGATTGGTCAAGGGTGCTCGACCTTTACGCCGGCACAGGTGCTCTTGGCATTGAAGCCCTGAGCCGAGGCGCTGAGTGGACAGATTTTGTGGAAAAGAGCCCCAGATTGTGTGCTCTTATTAAAGAGAACCTCGAACATACGGGATTCAGGGGACAGGCGGCAGTTTACTGCGTGACCGCTAAAAAAGCCCTATCTATCCTTAAAGAGCGATATGGTATACTGTTTCTGGACCCCCCCTATGCTGACCCCTCTCTTGCTACTGCTACAGAGCAACTTTCCTGCTCAAGCCTGGTTGGAGAGGACTCTACCATAGTCGTTGAACACTCCCGGCGTGTTCCTATGAAGGAAAGGTACGGCGATTTCCAACAAGTAAAGAGTCTGCGCCATGGCGATAGCTGTGTCTCTGTCTACCAATACTCTGGGGGCCAGTCTTGACCAGTGCTATTTACCCCGGTAGTTTCGACCCCGTGACAAACGGACATCTCGATATAGCTAATAGAGCCGCTGCCCTTTTCGATGAGCTGATCATAGGTGTATACGACAGGCCGTCGAAGCACCTGTTGTTCAGCACCGGGGAAAGGGTCGATTTGATGAAGAAGGCGGTTGCTCATCTGCGTAATGTACGTGTAGCGTCCTACACTGGGCTAACCGTTGATTTCGCTCGCAAGATGAAAGCCAAGGTGATGGTGCGCGGGCTGAGGATGAGCTCTGATTTCGAGCGAGAGTTTGAAATGGCGCTGATGAACAAGAAATTGGACCACGATATAGAGTTGGTCTGTCTCATGACCAGCCTGGAATTTCAGTTTCTCAGCTCCAGTTTACTCAAAGAGGTCTTCGAGCTGGGTGGAGACATCAGCGCTCTCGTTCCCAAGGACGTTGCCATTGCCTTGAAAGAGAAATTCCCGGAAACACGAAAGCGGGACGGGAAATAAAGAGTAGCCAAGAACATTATTTAGGAGGAAGAGAAATGGCCTATAAGATCACCGAAGAGTGCATCAGTTGTGGCGCCTGCGAGCCCGAATGCCCGAACCAGGCGATCAGCGAAGGCGAGAAAATCTATGTCATCGACTTCAACAGATGCACTGAGTGCGTGGGTGCCTACGACTCATCCAAATGCAAAGAGGTATGCCCGGTTGATGCCTGCGTCCCCGACGAGGCACATGTGGAAACCAAAGAGCAATTGCAGGCAAAGTATAAGAAGTTGCATCCCTAGGATTCAGACTTGAGACATTGGCTGTTAACGGATAAAACGTATTAGCTGTCACTTTCTAGCTTTGCTCCAGCAGCCATCGAACTTTATCGCCACCCAGTCAGAGGGTAAGATGTGGAGGTCCAGTCAGGCTTATTCAGTGTAGCTCTTTGCTGCACTGAATAGTTTTGCGCTGGAAATGTGCCTATTCCAATTCGCCATCGCTTCCACACCTGCTGCGCGAGCTCTTGTTCAGAGTTCACCATGCCCTTTACTTCTGATATAATGCCTTCAGAGCTAAACTCAAAATAGTCCAACCTTGCACTGAGCCAAGGGCCTTAAATTACCAGAAAACCATGCCAAGTCAAAAACAACTGCTGCTGCTTTTCGATGGACACGCCCTAGTTCACCGTGCTTTCCATGCCCTGCCTGCGCTTTCGCTGCCCAACACCGGCGAGCCCACAGGAGCCGTCTACGGCTTTGCCAGCATGCTGCTCAAGGTTCTGGCAGAGCTCAAGCCAACGCATTGGGCCATGACGCTGGATAGCCCGGGCCCGACCTTCAGACACGAAAAGTTTGAGGAGTACAAGGCGCACCGACCTCCGGCCCCGGATGAACTCAAAATCCAGTTCACCAGAGTGAAGGAGCTCATCAAAGCATTTAACATGCCCTCCTTCGAGGTACCCGGCTACGAGGCTGACGACATAATCGGCACTATCTGCAAAAAAGCTAGCGAGCAGGGTATAGACATTATTATCGTAACCGGCGACACCGACACGCTGCAGCTGGTCTCACCGCACGTTCGCGTGCTCACCCCCAAACCGGGAAGGCCGTTCAGCGATACTGTTATCTATGATGAGGCGGCTGTGCAGCAGCGCTACGAACTCTCTCCCGATAAACTTACGGACTTTAAGGGGCTGAAAGGCGATCCCTCGGATAATATCCCGGGGGTGCGCGGCATCGGCGAGAAGACAGCAACGAAGCTGATACAGGCTTTCGGCAGCATCGAAGGTATTTACCAGCATATAGATGAGGTAACGCCGCCCAAAACCCAGGAGGCACTGCGGCAGAACGAGCAGGCAGCGCGGCAGAGCAAAGAGCTCGCCACCATAGACATAGATGTGCCTATCGATTTCGACCTGGAGGCCTGTCATGTCAGCACCTACGAACGGGGCAAGGTAGCTGAGCTATTCCGCGAGCTGGAGTTCTCCAGCCTGCTTCCCAAGCTGCCCCAGACTATGACCGATGAGGAGCAACCTGCTCCGGTAGAACAACAAGCCAGCGAAGTAGAGACCGACTACCAGATTGTGGATACCGCCGAGGCTCTCGACAAAGTGGTCAGCGCACTATCCCGTGCTGAATCCTTTGTCTTCGATACAGAGACAACAAGCCAGAATCCCAGGCAGGCCTCGCTGGTGGGCATCTCCCTGTCCATTACGCCGGGCAAGGCCTGGTACCTGCCAGTGGGTCACTCGTCAGGAAATCCATTGCCCATCGAGAAGGTTATAGACAAGCTAAAACCGCTCCTGGAAAACTCTAAGTTGCCCAAGGTAGCCCACAACGGCAAATACGATATGACCGTGCTCCAGAAATACAAGATAAATGTGCAGAATCTCAGCTTCGACACCATGATCGCCGCCTACCTATTGGGTGAAAAGTCGCTGGGACTCAAGCCGCTGGCTTTTTCCAAGCTGGGCATTGAGATGACGCCGATAAACAATTTAATCGGCAGTGGGGCCAAACAGATTTCCATGGCCTGGGTCGACATACCGAAGGTGGCTGAATACGCCTGCACCGACGCCGATATGACCATCAGGCTGAGCAAGCTGCTGGAGAAGGAGCTCAGGGCTCAGGAACTGTGGAAGCTGTTCGCTGAAGTCGAGATGCCCCTGCTGCCAGTGCTGCTGTGCATGGAGACCAATGGGGTGGCCCTGGATACTGCAAAGCTGCGCGAGATGTCCTGGAACATGAGTGAGCGGATGGCTAAGCTGGAGAACGAGATATACAAAGATGTGGGCCACGCGTTCAATATAAACTCGACCCAGCAGTTGGGGCAAATACTGTACGAAGAGCTTAAACTCCCCAAAACGAGGAAAACCAAGAGCGGCTACTCTACAGAGGCATCGGTACTAGAAGCGCTCAAAGGGGCACACCCCGTTATCGAACTCCTGCTTGAGTACCGGCAGTTGGCCAAGCTGAAGTCCACCTATATCGATGCCCTGCCCGCGCTTATCGACCCCGACACCGGCAGGGTACATACCAGCTTCAACCAGACAGGCACCGTCACCGGCAGGCTTTCCTCGAGCGACCCCAATCTGCAGAACATACCGATTCGCACCGAGGAGGGAAAGCAGGTCAGAAAAGCCTTCATCGCCGAGAAAGAAACCTCCCTGCTCCTTGCCGCCGATTACTCCCAGATAGACTTGCGAGCCCTGGCACACCTGTCTCATGACTCCAGGCTGGTAGCTGCTTTTCTGCAGGGCGAGGATATCCATGCCGCTACTGCATCGCAGGTGTTCGGCGTCCCGCCTTCGGAAGTTACCAGGGACATGAGGCGTCTAGCGAAGACAGTCAACTTCGGTGTTATCTACGGCATGAGTGAGTACGGGCTGGAGCAGGCCACCGAGCTCTCCCGGGAGCAGGCAGCGCAGTTCATCAAGTCCTATTTCGAGAAATACAGCGGGGTTAGGGAGTATCTCGACCGCACCAAAAAGGAGGCGGTAAAAAATGGCTACGTACAGACCCTGCTCGGTAGAAGGCGCTACATACCCGAGATCAAATCCCCCAACGCCCAGGTGAGGATGGCTGCTGAGCGCATGGCGATAAATATGCCTGTGCAGGGTACATCTGCCGATATTATCAAGGTAGCGATGATACAGCTTCAACACGAGATGGACAGGCAGGGGCTGGAGGCAAAGATGATTCTCCAGGTGCACGACGAGCTGCTTTTCGAGCTTCCTCATGAAGAAGAGCGAAAGCTGAGGGAGCTGGTGCTCGAGATAATGCCCACCGCAATCAAGCTCAGCGTCCCAGTGAAAGTGGACATCAAGACAGGCAAAAGCTGGGGGGACATGGAATAAAGAAGTCCCGTTCGTGGTGAGCCTGTCGAACCATGAACGGGAGAGAACCTATTTTGGGATTAAATTAAGAATGCCTGAATTACCCGAAGTCGAGACCATTATAAATGACCTGCG
>DAOUMT010000013.1:0-2701 GCA_034409195.1 Dehalococcoidia bacterium | reverse complement strand
GGAGCCAGCTTATATACGATGAGTCCACTGAGTAACCCGCCTAACGTCGTTATTATCGGAATCATCCAGCGCCGGGCGATGGCGCTTATCAAGGTTTGTCCTTCGCCAGCTGGGGCCGGTGGAAAGTATCCCGCCCCCAGGCCCATGAATAAATTGGTCGCCCAGGAGATAGCGGAGAAGAAAGCTATGGAGCCTACCCCTGCCACCACTCCGACTAGACCGCCGATTAGAAGCCACTTGCCAAGATAGCGGCCGTCTACCGATAGGAGATGTTTTCTAATTACTTGCATCAAACTGTACATCTATTTAACCAAGAAAACGGCACAATGGCATGTGAGCCATCACAGTTGTGCTGGAGGAGATGGCACCTCCTTCCAGTGATTTCGTCGCTGCTACAGAGGTAAGCTTCGGCCGGTGGTTTAATACCCATAGTGCAGAAGAAACGAGCGCTGGTTCCGAACCGTCGCTTTTGTTTCATAACGCTGCGCTCCGCTGAGTGCCGTCCGCGTCACCAGCATGGAGTGGCAGAGCGACTTCAATCTCGGGAGCTGCGAGATACACCACTACATCCTTCACTCCCTTCAATCTCCTTATACTGACTAGGATTGTGGCCGCTACTTCCGAAGCGCTCTGACCCTCCACAACCGCAATAGCGCTGAAGGGCCCGTTGATGGTATCAACGAGGTGTACATCCTTTCTTGTCTGCAAGCTCCTTACCACACTCCGGGTCATCTCTGGCTCTGTATCAATCAGTACGTAAGCTCGGATATGATTTGAGTTGCTGCCGTCTGGCATGGTTATTCCTTTATTTTGACTTCCACTTTGATGATAACATCTAACTGTATGAATTTAACCCGCCATTACGCTACTACTGGTTGAAGCCGGTAGCATATGCTGTTGTGGTGCATGACATACACTTCTGTAGGGTCCCACACCAATTCCTGCTGGGCAGCGCAACAACTTCTGCTATCTTCTGCATGTGCAGGTATGCATAGCTGTGGTAAACTAGAGATGGAGGATAAACTTGGCCAAAAAACCAATCAGGGTGCTCATTGCTGATGACCATCCCACATTTGCTCAGGGACTGAGTCGGCTGCTGAGCGACCAGCCTGACCTTGAGGCTGTCGGCATTGCTGCCGATGGTGAGGAAGCGGTGGAGCTGGCCCGCAGTCTGAAGCCAGACGTAGTGGTAATAGACATCTCCATGCCGAAGCTAAACGGGATCAAGGCTACCAAACAGATCAAAACCGAGCTTCCTGACACAATAGTGCTGGTGCTCAGTGCCTACGGCTACCACCCATATGTGCTGTCAGCACTGGAGGCGGGAGCTGGCGGGTATCTTCTCAAGAACGTGCCGTTGCGCGAGCTGCTCAATGCGATACGGGCGCTCCGGGCAGGAGAGACCATACTTGACCAGACCGTTGCTGAGAAGATACTGCGTACCCTTTTCCGGCCGCTGGCCAGCACTCCCGCCAGCACATTACTGACTCAAAGGGAGGTCGAGATACTCCGTCTAGGTGCACAAGGGCTGAGCAACAAGGAGATGGCGGAAAGGCTATTTGTCAGTGAGCGCACGGTTCAATCCGCACTTGCCAGTGTCTTTCAAAAACTGGGAGTCGCTTCGCGGTTGGAAGCAGTGCTGCAGGCTTTAAAAAAAGGCTGGTTAACCATGGATGACATACCCTGATGGGTGAGAGAAAGCCTGACAGATGCGTAGAAAACTAAGGCATGCCGTTATTATTGCCCTGTGGGTAGCAATAGTATCATTGATATACTATCTTGGCGACGTTTCCTGGCTCGGGAGGGCACATATAGAATGGCGTTTTCTCGCCGGGCAGGCCTATCATGAGTTCTGCTTGCTGCTTCTGACCGTGCCGGTAATATATGCTGCTTCCATCTTCAGGATTAAAGGCGGCGTCATTACGTCTCTACTGGCCTCTATGGCGATAATGCCGCATGCTTTTCTCTTCTCATCCTACCCTGACCCTCTCTTCAGGTTAATTACCTTCACCGTACTGGCACTGCTCCTTGCCACACTCATCGGCAGCCGGCTGAATAATCAGGAACGCCTCGAAAAAGAACATGCCCGGCTTGAATACTTTCTCTCTGAGACCCTGGGAGCCCAAGAAAAAGAAAGACGATATTTAGCCCGGGAGCTTCATGATGAGACCCTGCAAGCCCTGGTTGATGTTTCTCATGACATTGATGACCTGTTAGAAACAGCAAGTAGTGCGGCTACGAAGAATTCGCTAAAGCAACTACATGGTGAGATAGATAATATCCTCGAAGGAACCCGTCAGTTCATTGGAGGCCTGCGCCCTCCCCTGCTGGATGAGATGGGGTTGGGGCCGTCATTAAGGTGGCTGGCTGAGGAAGCAGCTTGGGGCCAGCATGTTGAGTTGAGCATAGATATTCAGGATGAAGATTTGAGGCTGCCGGATACTGTTGAGCTGGCTTTATATCGTATTGCACAGGAAGCATTGAATAATGCCAGGAAGCATTCCCGGGCAACCAGAATTGAACTTACCCTGGTCTTCACTGGTGACAGGGTGAAACTGCGAGTCGCCGATAACGGGGTCGGCTTCTCAATAGCTCCTCAGGATGAGCTACTGAGCCAAGGGAAGTTTGGCTTGATAGGCATGATGGAGCGTGCGAAACTGATCGAAGGCAATGCCCGCATCGAATCGACTGTGGTGAAGGG
>DAOUMT010000012.1:0-16015 GCA_034409195.1 Dehalococcoidia bacterium | reverse complement strand
CTACCCAGCTTATCCTCTGTACGCGGTTATGGACGAAGAACACCTGTCCATTGCGTTCCAGCTCTCTCAGTATCGCCTCACGGATCATCCTCTCATCGTAAGGGGCAACGTAGCTTTTTATGGGTAGACGCTCTTCGGGAGGGGTCTCCATGGTGCTCATGTCGCGCACTCCCACCAGCGCCATGTGCATAGTGCGGGGTATCGGAGTGGCGCTCAAGGTCAGTACGTCTACCTCTTTTCTCAATTGCTTGAGCCGTTCCTTGTGAGCTACGCCGAAGCGCTGCTCCTCATCTATGATGACCAGTCCCAGATTCTTGAAGGAGACATCCTTCTGGAGAAGGCGGTGAGTGCCGATACAGATATCCACACTGCCCCTGGCCAAACCCTCAATGACCTCCTGCTGCTCTTTTGGCGAGCGGAAGCGGCTCAGCAGCTCGACCTTGACCGGGAACGGGCTCAACCTCTGGCTGAAGGTGGTGAAATGCTGCTGGGCTAGTACCGTGGTAGGCACTAATACTGCTACCTGCATACCGTCCATCACCGCTTTGAAAGCAGCACGCAGGGCGACCTCGGTCTTGCCGTATCCGACATCGCCGCACACCAGCCGGTCCATGGGACGTGTCCTTTCCATATCCTGTTTGACTTGCTGCACAGCCTCAAGCTGGTCGGGCGTTTCAACATAGGGGAAAGAGGACTCGAACTCCTGCTGCCACACTGTGTCGGGAGAGAAAGCGAAGCCAAGCGAGAGCTCTCTCGCTGAGTAGAGTTCGAGGAGCTCTTTAGCCAGTAAATCTGCCGCTTCCTTCACTCTTTGCTTGGCCCGGTTCCATTCCTGAGTGCCCAGTCGGCTCAACGCCGGACTATAACCACCGGGGCCGATGTAGCGGGTAACGCGGTCCACCTGGTCGCTGGGAACGTAGAGCTTATCGCCTGCGGCGTACTCCAGTACCAGGTACTCGCGCTCGCCATTTTCGACAGAGAGGGTAATGAGCCCGGCGAACCTGGCTACGCCGTGGTCTACATGTACCACATAGTCGCCTACGGCGAGGTCGGAAAGAAAAGCCTCGCTGCGCACGGGACGCTTCGGCACCATACGCCTCTTCTTGGCGAAGCCGAAGAGTTCGACATCCGTGAGCAGGACATCCCCGTTAGAGCCATCCATCGTCCAGCCTTCGCTCAAAGACCCCTGAACAAGGGTCACGGAACCGGGTGAAGGCAATTTTTCTATACTCGTTATGGGAAAGGCGAGAATATCCTCTCCTTCGAGAAGCTCTGAGAGCCTGATTGACTGCTGGGAGACGATGATGACCCTGCGCTTGCCCTCTATCATCGTCCTGGTCTCTTTGAGGAAAGCAGGCAGGCGACCGCTATAGATTGGTGCAGGGCCGAAGTTAATTGTATAGCCCTGGCTGCTGTCTCCCCATTGCTCCAGAGAAAGACGCTGGTGGAATCTGCTCAATTTGTTAGTCAATCCCGGCCAGGTATAGTAAGGCAGGGGGAAATTGACAGGCAGTTCACCCCGGTCAATCTGGTTTTGACGCAGTTCAGCAGCCTGGGTCTCCAGGTCTGCCATAGCAGCCTCTGCAAGGTCAGGCTGGTCGATAACAACCAGCGTGTGCGGGCTAAAATAATCGGGAAGAGCGCCATCGTTTCCCAGCGATGAATACAAATCGAACCCATCGAACCACTGTCCTTGGGAGAGACTGTCTATCTCTCCCTCTATCCTGCTCCTTGCCCCGGCGTTGAGGTTGGAAAGGTCGAGCCGCCTCAAGACATCGCTCAACTCATTGGCCGGGACAATCATTTCCCTGGCGGGGATGATGCCTATTTCAGGTACTACTTGAGCCGAGCGCTGACTTTCGGGGTCGAAAAAACGTATGCTCTCGACTTCGTCGCCGAGGAGCTCGATGCGAGCCGGGAGGTCGTTGTGTGGGGGGTAGATGTCGATGATGCCGCCGCGCCGACTAACAGTGCCCGGAAGCTCTACTCTGGCGTCCAACTCGTATCCCAGGCGTATCCAGTTATGAAGTGTTTTCTCTAGGTCGAGCTTCATACCTTTTCTTATAGTCTGACAGGAAGAGTTGAAAACTGCAGCGGGCATGGTCTTGCGCACTGCGGCGTGGGCTGAAGCTATGACTAGGTGTGATTTATCTGTGTCGCTCAGGCTGGAGAGTACTTTCAAACGCTGCTTGACTGTGTAGGGGTCGGAGGAGATTCTTTCGTAGGGGAGGGCATCGGGCTCAGGGAAAAGATGGACCCGGTCATCGCAACTGCACCAGGCAGTTACATCGTCGTAAAGCTGCCTGGCTTTCTCGGGCCTGGCGGTTATCACCAGCATGGGCGAGCTGAGGTGGTGATACAGGCAAGCCAGGAGATAGGGCTTGGCTGCATCGAGCACAACCACCTTTTTCTCGCCCTGTCCTGCCCTCAACTCATTAATGAGCTTCTGGTAGCCAGGCATGCTTTCTATTAAGGGTAGAAGACCGGTTAGATTCATATTCAACGCCTAAAGGGCTAGCCGAGTAGACTAGCCCTGTCTGAATTGTATCAGAAACGCTTTGGATAGGGCAAGCCGTGGCTCTGAGGCTGTTGGGCAACAGAAGGATTTCGAGGGCGCCTAATCCCCCTTGCCCCCTTTAAAAAGAGGGAATGAACGAGGCACCTGGATTCCCGCATGTGCGGTAATTAAATTAAGAAGGCGACCCAACGGGTCGCCCCTACGATGTGCTGTGTCGCTAAGATGGAATCGGGACAGACGGGGGCGTCTGTCTTACATTAACCACGAGAGGCAAGAAAAGCCTGACGCAGTGCGGCGCTGGCCTCTTCTATGCCATTTCTAGCTTGATCTAACAATCCATCCATACTCATGAAACCGTGGATCATACCTTTATAGCATGTGTACTTAACAGAGACGCCAGACTTTTTCAGTCTTTTCGCGTAAGCTTCGCCATCATCTCTCAGCACGTCGAACTCGGCTGTAATGACGAGCGCTGGTGGCAGATGGCTGAGGTCCGGGGCCAGGAGCGGCGATACGAGAGGGTTGAGTCTGTCTGCTTCGCAATTCAGGTAACTATTACAAAACCATTCTCCATCACTCCTATCTAAAAAATAGCCCTCGGCATAGTTCCGGTGCGACTCAGTATCTGCGGAGGAAACGTTTGTCGCGGGGTATATCATCAGTTGATATACCAGGCGGGGCCTGTTACGGTCACGCGCCAGTATAGCTACAACTGCCGCTAAATTGCCTCCGGCACTGTCTCCACCGACTGCAATGCGAGAGGGATCGCCGTTAATGCGGTTGGCATTATGGGCAACCCATTGGGTAGCAGCGTATGCATCTTCCACCGCCGCAGGGAATTTGTGTTCCGGTGCAAGCCGATAGTCAACAGAAACTACGATGCAGCGAGCCCTATTGGTGAGGGAGCGGCATAAGCTGTCGTGGGTATCAAGGTCGCAGATAACCCAACCGCCGCCGTGGAAGTAGACAAGTATGGGGAATGGGCTGTTGCCTTGAGGTGTATAGATTCTCAGGGGAATTTGCCCTCCCGGACCGGGAATTGTCAGGTTCTCTACACTTGCCACTACTTCCGGTTTTGCGGAAAGCGCCGCCATTTTCCTCATCACTTCTCGGGCTTGAGTCGGCGTTAGTGTGTGCAATGGAGGCACATTCCTTTGCGCCATCTGCTGCAACAAGGCTTCAGCCTGTGGGTCAAGTTGTTTTTTCACAGTCGATTGGCGGTGTGCTTTTCTCGGTTCCACTGCATATCTCCGTAGCCTGCATATTAAGGTAAGATATTAATCGCGTCAGAGCCTGGTGACCTTTATAGCACTGATATGTGGAGACTGTCATCTATGCCTGGTTAGAGGTCGTTTTACAACGATTTTAAACTGCTTGTCTCCAGTCATGGGGGAAATCAGGGGGTTTGGTGGGCATCCTCAAACCCCTAATAGTGGACAGCTTATGTTATACTATAAGGTCTGAAACCATTTCCCTCAAGAGGTCTGCCCCAATCGGACCTTACGGTATGGTTCCCAGAGTTCTTATAGAGCAACTGTCTAGTATGCACTATCTCCGAATTCATTGGTGTAGGTAATGCAGAGAAAAAAAGTATTAACAGCAGCGTGGGTCATCGGCAGCATCGTGGTGGCCTTAGTATTAGGCTGGCTGATTCTGCGAAACGTTAGCTGGAGCGGCATGATGAGCGCCCTGAGCAGGGTGTCCTGGGACGTATTAGTTCCGGCTGCAGCCGCTGTCATAGTTTCGACGTTCTTGCAGGCGATCCGGTGGAAGCTGATGTTGCCCGGTGAGTCAATCTCCACGGCACGACTCTTCTTCGTACGTAATGCCGGACTTGGCATCAACAACCTGATGGTAGCGAAAGGCATCCTGGGGGATGCCTCAGAACTCGCCATGCTGACCAAGGCAGACAAGATTGATGGCGGCAAGGTCATGGCGAGTCTGTTCATGACACGTGCACTGGATTTTGTGATTACCACACTATTCGTTTTTATCGGCTTTCTCGTAGTCCCGCAGCTCTCTGTATTCAAACCTGTGATTATTCCCGGATTGGTCATTATTGCGGTAATCTTCTTATTTATTTTATTTGCCAAGAAAGTCGGCAGGTTTCCACTGTTGAACAGAGTGAAAGCACTTAAATCGTCGCTGCACGCATTTGCTTTTCTGCGTGACCGGCAGCCAAGTTTTTGGCTGTCGATGTCTCTGACGGTTCTGGCCTGGATACTTCTGGGCACTGCAGCCTGGATTGTGGCTCAAGCTATGGGAATCCAGTTGTCGCTGTGGACGATGAGCATAATCCTTGTCGGGGTCACTCTTTTCTCAGGGGCTATTCCATCCGGACCCAGCTCAGTAGGCACATACGAGTTAGCCACTGTCTATATGTTAGGCTTGTTCTCCGTTGACAGGTCCAGTGCGCTTACTTTCGCCTTGCTGGTACATGCGCTGGTTATACTACCCCCTACCATTATGGGAATCCCAATGATATCAAAGGAGTGGAAGACTTACCGGCAGCTTACAGCTCAGGCCGGGGCTTTTCTTACGTTGTTGTTCCTCCAGAGGCGTAGAAAGCCCTCTATATCCCTTCGTTAGCAAAACTATCACTTATCTGTGCTTACTATAATTTACTAACCCGCTCTAAACGGTGCTGGCTGCTGGTTGCACACGAGCGTTTGTCAAAAATGTAACAAATTTGTTAACTTTATTATCGCCATTTTATAACTTTGTAAGGCTATCCCGTATATATTTAAAGCAGAATAACAAAACAAGTGTGAAGGAGGAAGTCATGGCACAAAAAACCTACAGACCAATGCGCATGCGGCGTTGGAGAACATTCAGGGAATTAGAAAACACAGAACGCAGGTTTCTGGAGGATCTAGACCGTTTTGTGGAAGGGAACTTCCCGAGCTTAAGCTCCCTGCGGAACTGGCTGCCCGGTGGCGAACGCCCCTGGGTACCTATGGCAGAAGTCTATGAAGCCAACGATAAAGTCATTGTAAGAGTAGAACTGCCCGGTGTAAATCCGGACGACGTGGACATCATGGCAGAGGGTGACTCTATTGTGGTGAAAGGGGAGCGCAAGCCGGAAGAGGGTGTCGATTCGGAACAGTACCACGAGTGTGAAAGATGCTATGGCAAATTCTACCGGCGGGTTCTACTACCTGAGGAAGCAGATCCCAGTAAAATTGAGGCCAGCTTCGATAAAGGAATGCTGGAGATAACTATCGGCAGAGTTAAAGCAGCAAAAGCCTCTAGAATCAAAATAAAGAAGTCATAGAACCGGATACACGAACAATATGACTTGGATTAAATAAGGGCGGACTATTCACCTGCTTGACATAAGATGCAAGCAGGTGGCCGGCCCGTAGCAGCCGCTTACGTCGAGAATCGGTTCAAGGCGATTTAGAAGCTGATATTATGCCTAGATTCACACCATGGGGTTCAGCTTTTCGCAGATTCAAACGCTCCCGGCAGATAATAGGCATATTGGTCAAATATGGCTTCGGTCAGGTAATGGACCGGATCAGGGCATGGGAGCAAATAAACATTGAGTGCCGCATTTTCCACCGCTGTGACAGGAAGATAGCGGGCCTCGAGTTTGGCGAACGAGTCCGTCTGGCAATTCAAGAGCTGGGCCCTACCTTCATAAAGATGGGTCAGATGTTGAGCACACGACCCGATATGGTTCCTCCGGATATCATTAAAGAGCTGGAGAAACTGCAAGACCGCATTCCACCTTTCCCTTCCCAAATAGCCAAAAAAACCGTGGAAGAGGAATTAAACCGTCCCCTCGAGGATGTATTTACGTCGTTTGATGAAGAACCGATAGCCGCAGCGTCTCTATCACAGGTCCACCGTGCCAGGCTAAAAAAAGGACAGGAGGTGGTAGCTAAAATACGCAGGCCGGACATAGTCGAAACCATCGAAGCCGACATGGCAATCATGCGCTGGCTTGCCGGTATAGTGGAACGGCGTGTGCCTGAAGCCCGTTTCATCAATGTTGTAGGACTTGTTGACGAACTGCATTCAGACATAAAAAAGGAGTTAGATTTCCGAACCGAAGCTAACAATTTGGTGCGATATGCCCACAACTTCCGCGGCAGTCGTGAGCTTAAGGTCCCTCGTGTCTATGAGGAACTGTGTACTCCCAAACTGCTCGTGCTGGAATACATCGATGGCATAAATATATCAAAAATACAGCGACTTACTGACGAGGGCTACGATCTAAAATTAATAGCCCGCCGGTTATCCGACATACTGTTCGAATCGGTGTTAGAGCACGGATTCTTTCATGCCGACCCCCACCCGGGAAATGTATTTGTTATGCCGAATAATGTTATCTGCTTATTGGATTTTGGCATGATGGGAACGTTATCACAGGTCGAAAAGGCTAACGTGGCCAGCATAGTAACCGGAATCGCTACCCGTGATGAAAAGTTGACAACAAGAGCACTTCTCGATTTAGCGACCAGGCGAGACAGGCTTGACGAACAACAATTCCAGATGGACGTATCGCGGCACCTTCAGAGGTATGCTTATGTGCCGCTGAACCGATTGCGTTTAGGCGAGATGTTGCAGGACGAGCTTCGCCTCATTACGACTCACCACTTGCGTTTCCCCACCAATCTGGTATGGGTAACCAAAGCC
This sequence comes from Dehalococcoidia bacterium, assembly GCA_034409195.1. Lineage (GTDB taxonomy): Bacteria > Chloroflexota > Dehalococcoidia > SZUA-161 > SZUA-161 > JACWAE01. The sequence continues at coordinate 8,853 of DAOUMT010000012.1, read as the reverse complement.
ATAGCTACTGTCGAGAATGTCACAAGCCGCCTGGATCCTCAGATAAATATGATTGAATACATCAAACCATTTGCCGAGGGTATGCTCAGTCGCCAGTTCAACCCCAAGCAGGAAATACGGGAACTCGGTTCTGCGGCACTTGAGTTTTTAGACCTTCTCAAAGACCTTCCTTATGAACTGAGGAGCGCCATACGGCGGCTCCGGGAAGGACATGCCAGGCTCGAGGTTGAGCAAGTGGGTCAGGAGGCGGCGAGAAAGACTATAACCCGGGTGACCAACCATCTCGCTGTGGCAATTGTAATCGCTGCATTGCTGGTGGGCTCATCGCTGCTGGTAGTATCCAAGTTGCCTCCGTTGGTCTCGCATATATCTATAATCGGTTTAACCGGTTTCGTTATTGCTGCTATTCTGGGATTATACCTCGTTTTTTCAGCATTGCGCTCCTACGACTAGTAGTACGTTCATTACGCTTTTTAGGTTCTCTATTACAGCATGTTTTTGGGCGGGTTGGGAAGCCCGCCCTACAAATTAGGGTCAAAGTATAGTAATAAGTAATGTGGTCAGTTGTATTTGTTCATGGCGGCTGTGAGGCCTTCGGTGAGTATGCATTCTATAGCAGCAGCGACCCTGGGGTAGACTTCGCTCATCACAGTTTTCTCTTCTTCGGTGAAGTCGCTGAGGACGTGTTCGATAGCATCAACTCTGACCATAGTGGCATTATCTTCACCAGGGGCGATGCCTATTCGGATCCTGGGAAAGTCCTGTGTGCCCAGATGGGAGATGATTGATTTCAGGCCGTTGTGCCCCCCCGAGCTTCCTTTTTCGCGAATGCGGATTTTGCCCAGGAGGAGGTCGAGGTCGTCGTAGATAACCAGGATGTCTTTCGGAGAAAGTTTGTAGCGGCGCATCAAAGCTGATACCCCCTCGCCGCTCAAGTTCATGAAGGTCTGAGGTTTAGCCAGCACAATCTTTGTGTTTGCTACCTCTCCGGTGCCAAGTTTGCTGCGGGCTCCTCGCTGCGTCAGCGAGATGCAGTGCTGGCGGGCAAAGAGGTCGATGCATTTAAAGCCCACGTTGTGTCTGCTATTGGCATAATGCCGCCCCGGGTTACCAAGTCCAATTATTAGCTTCATTCAATATCTACTTCTTTGCTTTCTCCAGCATCTCCAGGAATTGTTTTTCGTTGAGCTGGGTGGTGCCCAGCTCCCGGGCGCGGTCGAGCTTGGAGCCGGGGTCGGCGCCCACTACCAGGTAATCGGTCTTCTTGCCCACGGAGCTGCCGGCAGAACCGCCGAGCTCTCTTATCCTGGCCTCGGCCTCGGTCCTGGTGAAGGAATCAAGCTTACCTGTGACCACAAACTCCTTGCCAGTCAGGGGCAGTGCGCGGGGCCTGGCTGCTTCCTCTTGCATCTTGATGCCGGCTTTCTTCAGCTTCTCGATAACCTTGCGATTGGAGCCCTGCCTGAAAAAGGCGACGATGCTCTCGGCTATCGTAGGTCCTATTGTAGGCGCAGTCATTAACTCGTCTTCAGTCGCCTGTGACAGCCTATCGATACTGCCGAAGTGCTTAGTCAGAATTTCAGCGGTCTCCGAGCCTACATGGCGGATCCCCAGAGCGAAGATAACTCTGGAAAGCGGCCTTTTCTTGCTTTCCTCAATGGCTTTGAGTACATTGTCAGCGCTTTTCTTTCCCATCCGCTCCAGCCCGATGAGCTTCTCCTCCTCCAGCGTATAGATATCGCCGACATCTTTTATAAGGCCTGCTTTGAGCAGGGCCTCTGCCAGTTTCTCACCGATTCCTTCGATGTCCATAGCGCCACGCGAGACGAAATGCTTGACCAGCTCGAAGATTTGTGCTGGACAGGACATGTTAGTGCAGCGGGACATGGCTTCGCCTTCCGGTTTTATCACCTCGGAGCCGCAGACCGGACATTTGGTTGGCATTGCGAAGTGCTTTTCTTTGCCGGTGCGCAGGCTGGCCACGGGCCCTACCACTTCTGGTATGACGTCGCCTGCTCTCTGCACTATGACCGTGTCACCGATGCGAATGTCTTTGCGCCTGATGTCGTCCTCGTTATGCAGGGCGGCGCGCTTCACAATCACCCCACCTACGTTGACAGGCTTCAGGATGGCAAATGGGTTCAACGTGCCGGTGCGCCCCACGTTGATGCCAATGTCTTCAAGAACAGTGGTTGCCTGGGTGGCGGGGAATTTGTATGCTACGGCCCAGCGGGGCTCGCCTCCCACGTTGCCTAATCGTTCCTGCAGGTCGTAACGGTTAACCTTGAACACAACGCCATCCGCTTCGTAAGGCAGGCGTTCTCTTTGTTCGACCCAGTGCTGGTAGTAGTTTTCGGCCTCCTGAAGGTTTTTCAAAAGCTTATTTTGAGGATTCAGCTTGAAGCCTAATGATTTCAAATACTCCAGCGTTTTCCAATGTGTGGTAAATGTTTTTCCGCCCTCGGCCAAGCCCACACCGTAAATATAGATATCCAGAGGGCGTTGAGCGGTAATGCGCGGGTCAAGCTGCCGTACAGAGCCGGCGGCGGCATTTCTGGGGTTGGCAAACAGCGGTTGACCGGCTTTAGCCCTGTCGTCATTCAGCTTCTTGAAACCTTTTTTGGAGAGGAAGACTTCTCCCCTGGCTTCGAATCTGCTCGGTATGCCTTTGGGCAAACTTAGAGGAACGCTTTTGATCGTTTTAAGGTTCTGAGTGATGTCCTCACCGCGAAACCCGTCGCCTCGGGTAGCGCCTGTAACATACTTGCCATCTTGATAAATCAGGGCTACAGCAAGGCCGTCCATTTTGTGCTCTGCGACAAGGTCGAACTCTGACTCTCCCAGGAGCCCTGAGATTCGTTTGTGCCAGGCCAGGAGCTCTTCTTGAGAAAATGCCTTGCCCAGACTGAGCATGGGTATCTGGTGCTCCACAACGCCGAAGGTTTCCACAGGAGCCGCCCCTACACGTTGTGTCGGCGAGTCAGGCGTGAGGAACTGGGGGTATTCCTCCTCGAGGTGCTGGAGCTCCTTCATTAGCTCGTCGTATTCAGCATCGCTGATCTCGGGGCTGTCGAGCACATAGTAGCGGTGATTATGATAATTTATCAGCTTCCTTAGCTCGTCGACCCTTTTCTTTGCCTCGTTCTCATTCATGCCACTTACTTCTGCGATAAAATTCTTTTTTGCTTTTGTAGTATAACATAGTTCAACAAAGCTTCAAAAATGGCTTCGCTAGTGCTTTGACAAATGGTTATTTTTATGATATTAAAATAGGCGAAGCGGTTTATGGCGAAGTATATATTTGTTACCGGTGGAGTAGTTAGTTCCGTAGGAAAAGGGATAGTCGCCGCTTCTGTCGGAAGGCTGCTTAAAGGCTACCAGATTAGCGTATCTGCCCAGAAGTTAGACCCTTACCTCAACGTCGACCCTGGAACTATGTCCCCTTATCAGCACGGGGAGGTTTTCGTCACCGAGGATGGGGCAGAGACAGACCTTGACCTGGGGCACTATGAGCGTTTCATTGATACCAACCTGACCACCTCCTCCAGTGTTACCACGGGTCAGATATATGGCTCTGTGATCGCTAAGGAGAGGCGGGGCGATTTCCTGGGAGGCACTATTCAGATTGTGCCCCACGTTACCACCGAGATTAAGAAGCGCATCCGTGAGGTGGCCGAGAAGAGCGGCGCCGATGTGGTAATGGTAGAGGTGGGGGGCACGGTCGGTGATATCGAGGGCCAGCCATTCCTGGAAGCTATCCGGCAGATGCGGAACGATGTGGGGCGGGATAATGTTCTCTATATCCATGTTACCCTTCTTCCCTTTATCTCGTCTACCGGCGAGCTCAAGACCAAGCCAACGCAGCACAGTGTTAAAGAGCTTCGAGCCATAGGAATTCAACCCGATATTATAGTGTGCCGCCGCGACTATCCGGTCGCCGAGGAGTTCAAAGAAAAGATTGCCCTGTTCTGCGATGTGGAGAAGCGAGCGGTTGTGGGTCTTACCACAGCATCCAATATCTATGAGGTGCCCCTAATGCTCGATGAGGCGGGACTGGGAGAGATCGTCGTTGATAAGCTGAGGTTATCGGGAACGTCACGGGACCTCAGCGAGTGGCGGAGCATGGTGGAAAAGATGAAGAAGCCAAAAACGCCGGTGTCTATCGCTCTTGTTGGCAAATATGTGAAGCTGCGGGATGCCTACTTATCAGTGAGAGAGGCTTTGCGTCACGCGGCTCTATACCACGACCGCGATGCTGAAATCGTGTGGATCGAGTCAGAGGAGCTTGAAAAGGATGGCGGTGAAACGCTTTTGCATGCCGCAAACGGGATAGTTGTGCCGGGAGGTTTTGGCTATCGGGGCATTGAGGGGAAGATTAGAGCGGCTAGATATGCCCGCGAGAACAATATTCCGTATCTTGGCCTGTGCCTTGGCTTGCATATGATGGTAATTGAATTTGCACGCCACGTGCTGAAATCATCCAAGCCAAATTCCACGGAATTCGATAAGGATACCACTGAACCTGTTATCGACCTCATGCTCAATCAGCGGGACGTGAAAGAAAAGGGAGGTACGATGCGTTTGGGGCTATATCCCTGTCAACTGGTGCCGGGAACTCACGCTGCTGCCGCCTATAACTCGTCTTTGATTTACGAGCGGCATCGTCATCGCTTTGAGTTTAATAATAAGTACAGAGATGTTCTGGGCAAGGCAGGCCTTATTCCCAGTGGCATTTCTCCCGACGGCAGGTTGGTGGAGATAGTCGAGCTAGCGGGACACACTTGGATGGTAGGCACGCAGTTCCATCCGGAGTTTACTTCCCGCCCTAACCGCCCTCATCCTCTGTTTCTTGACTTCATTGAGGCAGCCAAGAGAACTTTGAAGGTGGGCGATCAGCGTCCTTTGCCACTGGAGCCCACAGTGACAAATTAGCCTATCATATAGACAAAATTGTTGACTTATGCTATATTCTAGAGGACTAGATGCGAATATTCCTGGATACCGCCAATATTGATGAGATTCGCCAGGCAGCAAAACTGGGTGTGATTAGCGGAGTTACCACTAATCCTTCCCTGGTAGCCAAGGAAAAGCGGGCGGATATGAAGGCGGTTATCAGGGAGATCTCCTCCATAGTTGATGGCCCTATCAGCGCTGAGGTTCTCAGCCTGGAGCCGGAGGCTATGATTCGGGAAGCTAGAGAAGTCTCCTCCTGGTCGCCCAATGTAGTGGTCAAGATACCTATGTCGGCCAGCGGTTTGGAAGCTATCTCTGTACTTTCCAAAGAGGGAATACGGACTAACTTAACGCTTTGTTTTTCTCTTAATCAGGCGATACTGGGCGCGATTGCCGGGGCAACATATGTTAGCGCGTTCGTGGGTAGACTTGACGATGCCGGCCACGATGGAATGCAGATTGTTGCCGATATCGTGAGCGTATTCGACCATTATAAGGACAGATTCAAAACGCAGGTGATCGCTGCGAGCATACGTCATCCACTGCACGTGGTGGCTGCTGCCAAAGCAGGAGCTCATATAGCAACTATACCTTACAATGTACTTATGCAGATGGTCAAACACCCGCTAACTGATATTGGAATATGCCGATTTGCTGAGGATTGGCAACGCATCTCGAAGGCATAGGGCAGGCCACAATCCACAACTATGGCACCGAGGCAAGCACCTTTAATGGAGTCTGTTCAATCTAATTATGGAGTAGAACCATGAATATCACCGAACTGGAAGTCAAGACCAAAGAAGAACTTATGTCGATGGCGAAGGAGCTCGGAATCACTGGCATCAGCGCTCTGAAGAAAGAGGATATTGTATTACGGCTGCTTCAGGCAAATGCCGAACAGCACGGTTACTCCTTCAGAGGAGGCATCCTCGAGGTTATGAACGAGGGCTACGGGTTTTTGCGCCAACCAGATCTCCATCCCAGCGCCAACGACATCTATGTGTCCCAGTCCCAGATTCGCCGCTTTGCTCTTCGGACCGGGGATATCGTCAGCGGACAGGTGAGGGCTCCCAAGGATGGGGAAAAATATCATAGCTTGCTTCGCGTCGAGACAGTCAACGCTATGGACCCTGAGGCGACTAAAGAACGCCCGTTATTCGAGCATAAGACGCCTATCTTTCCCAACAAACTGATTAACCTGGAGACTACTCCTAATAATCTATCGACAAGGTTGCTGAATCTTATAGCTCCCATCGGCCGCGGTCAGCGAGGACTGATTGTTTCCCCTCCTAAGGCTGGAAAGACCATGTTGCTGAAGCATATCGCCAATGGCATCATTGCTAACTACAACGATATACACCTTATGGTCTGCCTTATTGGAGAGCGGCCCGAGGAGGTTACTGACTGGAAGAAATCAGTCAAGGCGGAAGTAATTGCTTCTACCTTCGACGAGCCTGTCGAGGAACATACCAGAGTGGCTGAAGTGGCACTGGATCGGGCTAAAAGGTTGGTGGAGCTGGGCATGGATGTGGTTATCCTGCTTGACAGCATCACTCGACTGACTCGCGCCTATAACCTGGAAATGCCTTCGAGCGGGCGCACTCTTTCTGGAGGAGTCGACCCTGCAGCCCTCTATTCACCCAAGAGGTTCTTCGGTGCGGCCAGGAACACGGAGGAGGGGGGAAGCCTGACTGTCATAGCTACCTGCCTTATCGATACTGGCAGCAGAATGGATGACGTGATATACGAAGAGTTCAAAGGCACAGGCAATATGGAGCTTCATCTTGACCGCAAGCTCTCTGAACGAAGGATTTTCCCTGCCATAGACATCCAGCGCAGCGGCACCAGGCGTGAGGAATTGCTTCTCGATGAAAATACGTTGAAGCAGGTCTGGGTAGTGCGCAGAATGATTACTCTGATGAATACTAACTCACCTAACTCCACTGAGGCTACCGAGCGCGTGCTGGAGAGATTGGCCAAGACCCCTACTAACGCTGAGTTTCTGGCTACCCTCTCTAAAGAGTTTTAAACTCCCCCGGCAAGCAAGCTCATCGTTGTTACCGCTTTACTTCGCTGCTATAATAGGAGCGATTTCCTGTGAATTACCATCGTATTGTCGTCAAACTAGGGACCAATCTGCTTACCGGGGGCAGCGACCACCTTAGTCTTGAGACCATGGCTTCTCTGGTAGGACAGATAGCCAGGCTTCATAAAGAAGGCCTGGCTGTGGTTATTGTTACCTCAGGGGCGATTGCAGCCGGCAGACACCGCCTGTGTACTTGCGAAGAGCACAAAGAAATCACCTCCAGGCAGGTGCTGGCAGCAGTGGGCCAGAGCCGGCTTATGGACGCTTATGATCAGCTTTTCGGCTGGCATGAGGTAATCATCGCGCAGACATTGCTCACCAGGGCTGACCTCTCAGACCGTCTCCGATATCTTAATGCCCGTAACACTTTAACTGCCCTTCTAGAGCTTCGCGTGATACCCATAATTAACGAGAATGATGTTGTTGCGGTGGAGGAGATACAGGAGACTGTATTCGGTGACAACGATAATCTGTCCGCTTTGGTAGCTAATCTTGTCGATGCCGATATTTTGATGTTGCTTACTGATACCGCTGGCCTCTATACTGCCGATCCTCATCGGGATTCCAAAGCCAAGCTCATCGAACGCGTCGATAAGATAGATGCTTATATCGAGAGCCTCGCCGGTGGAACTTCGAGTGAGCGGGGCACTGGCGGTATGGCTACAAAGATAGAGGCGGCCAAGCTAGCTACCGCTTCGGGAGTAGCAGTCGTCATTGCCGACGGCAGAGAGAGTGACGTCATTGTCAGGTTAGCCAGGGGTGAGGCTATTGGCACTTTTTTACAGCCGATTGCGTCCAGGCTGGAAAGTCGAAAACGCTGGCTATTGAGTCAGCTCTCCAAAGGTAAGATATACGTTGATACAGGCGCAGCGATAGCTTTGAGAAGCCAGAGCAAGAGTCTTCTCCCTGCCGGCGTTGACAAGGTTAGCGGTGAGTTCGACCGGGGGGATGTGGTAAACATATTCGATAGTAAGAGCGGAGAAAAAATAGCCTGCGGTATATCCAACTATAGTTCGAACGATATAGTTGTTATCAAAGGGGCTCATTCGGATAGAATCGCTGAACTTCTGGGCCGCGAGTACGGCGCTGAGCTGGTGCACCGCGATAATCTGGTAACGCTTTAGCTATATAAGGAGATATCATGCCATCTGCTAAGAACGAGGTTGAAATCAAAGCTAAGGCGGCGAAAGCTGCCTCTAAGAAACTTGCGTATCTGAGCACTGCTGTCAAAAACAGAGCGCTACTTGCCATCGCCGACGAACTTGTGGCTAAAGAGAAGGCTATTTTGGCTGCCAACCGCCTGGACTACAATGAGGGCAAGAAGGCAGGCATGAGCGCAGCCATGCTCGACCGCCTGCTGCTAAACACAGAGCGAATTAAAGGTATTGCAGGCGATGTGCGCGCTGTTGCTGCCTTACCTGACCCGGTGGGGGAAACTTTCGAGATGCGCACCTTACCCAACGGCCTCCAGGTAGGGAAGAAACGTGTTCCTCTGGGGGTTATAGGGGCTGTATATGAGAGTCGGCCTAATGTTACGGTAGATATCTCTGTACTTTGCCTCAAGTCAGGGAATGCTGTCATACTCCGCGGCGGCAAAGAGGCTGCGCATTCCAATTCGGCTCTGGCTAAGATAATACAGAATGCCGCATATCGTGCCGGGGTACCTGAGGGAGCGGCGCAGTTTATCGAATCAACCGATCGCGCTATGGTAGGGCAGATGTTGAAAATGAGGGATTATATAGACCTGGTGATTCCCCGCGGCGGGGCTGATTTGATTAAATATGTAGCCCAAAATGCCGCTATGCCTGTGGTTA
>DAOUMT010000011.1:0-17848 GCA_034409195.1 Dehalococcoidia bacterium | reverse complement strand
GTGCCCACCCGGACTATTTCACCATCTTTAGCAGCCACCAGCCCGGCCTTTGGCCTGCGCGAGTTCATGGTCAAGACATTGGCATTATAGAGCACGAGGTCTGCCGCTTCTGTGCTCAAACATCACTCCTTAGTTCCTGAGTTAGCAGCAGTTTTAGTGAACTTTGTCTTCTCAAGGTGTACCAGGAGGATAGCGATGTCTGCCGGGGTTACGCCGCTGAGGCGTGAAGCCTGGCCCAGTGTCACAGGATGGAAGTGCTTCAGCTTCTCCCGCGCCTCTTTGCGGAAACTGGTGATGGTATCGTAGTCGAACCTTTGAGGGATAGCCTTCTCCTCCAGCCGCCGTACCCTTTCCACTTCAGCCATCTGCCTTTCGATATAGCCCTGGTACTTCGTTTCAATCTCCACCTGCTCCACGCACTCAGGTTCGAGGCGAGGCTGGCCAAAGCCGATGTCGGTCAATATCCGGTAATCGACCTCGGGACGGCGCAGGAACTCGAGGGCACTTATGCTGCGCTCCTGCGGTGGGAAATGATATTTACGCAGCAGGGAATCAAGCCCTTCCCCTGGAGAAAAGTAAGTCTTGCCCAGCCGTTTCAGTTCTGCAGCGATAGCCTTGCGCTTCTTTTCTACTTCGTTATAGCGCGCCTCTGAGATGAGGCCCAACTGATAGCCGAGGGGCGTCAGTCTCAGGTCAGCGTTGTCCTGTCTCAGCAGGAGGCGGTATTCGGCACGTGAGGTGAGCAGACGATATGGCTCGGCGAGCTCAGTGGTTACCAGATCATCTATCATGACGCCTATATACGCCTGGTCGCGGCGCAGGACGAGCGCGGGTTTGCCCTTGACCTTTAGCGCGGCGTTGATTCCTGCAATAATCCCTTGCGCTGCCGCCTCCTCGTAGCCAGAGGTGCCGTTAATCTGGCCGGCGAAGAAAAGACCCGGGACAAGCTTCGACTCCAGAGTAGCCACAGTCTGGCTGGGCGGGACATAGTCGTACTCAATAGCATAGCCCACCCGCATCATATCCACATGCTCTAGAGCGGGTATGGTGCGCAGCATAGCCAGTTGCACATCCTCAGGCAGGCTAGTGTTAGCGCCCTGCACATATACCTCATTGGTCTGCCAGCCCTCAGGCTCCAGAAAGAGGCCGTGCGTCTCCTTATCGGCGAAGCGGACTATCTTGTCCTCTATAGAAGGGCAGTAGCGTGGGCCAACACCTTTGATAAGCCCGGTGTACAAAGGGGCGCGGTGTAGATTAGCGCGTATTATCTGATGCGTCCTATCGTTGGTGTAGACCAGATAGCAGGGAAGCTGCTGCCGCCATGGGATGGGCTTGCCCAGAGGATAAATGGGATTCGGCGGAGACGAGAAGGGGTGCTCCTGCGAAGGAATAAAACTGAAAAAAAGTGGCACTTCGCTCCCAGGGTGAGGAATGGTCTTGCTGAAATCTATGGTCCTGGCGTTAACGCGCGGCGGTGTGCCTGTCTTCAATCGCCCCAGCGTGAAGCCCAGGTTGCGCAGGCTCTGAGACAGGCCATAGGCGGCAAACTCACCTGCCCTGCCTGCGAGATAAGCAGTCTCCCCGACTATAACCCTGCCCGCTAGCGACGTCCCCGTTGTTACAACCACAGTCTTGCCCTCATATATCCAGCCGATATTGGTCTTCACTTTCAGAGTCGAGCCAGCCACAGTCAGTTCTTCGACCAGCGCCTGCTTCAGGTCAAGGTTCGGCTGAGCTTCCAGGGTATACTTCATAGCAAGGCCGTAGAGCTTCTTATCAGCCTGAGCGCGCAGCGCCTGAACGGCAGGTCCCTTTCCGGTGTTGAGCATCCTAATCTGAATAAACGTCTTATCGGTGTTGCGGGCCATCTCTCCGCCCAGGGCGTCTATCTCTCTGACCAGATGGCCCTTGGCAGGACCTCCAATCGAAGGGTTACAGGGCATCAGCGCCACATTATCCAGATTCATAGAGAGCAGCAGCGTGCTGCAACCCATCCTGGCTGCTGCCAGCGCCGCCTCGCAGCCGGCATGTCCGGCTCCGATAACTATAACATCGTACATGTTATCTACTCCGCTATTCTTAAGATTCTATCATCCTGAGCCTGCTCTGTCGACGTTGGTGAGAAAAAAATAACCTTCTACACAATTGACAATCTTCTAGTAATGTCTTATACTACTGCTCAAATTATGGCATGCATTGAGTCAAGTCCCGTTCAGGAATTCAAGATGTTTTCGCAGGGCGAGGGAATCAAATGGCCGTGTTTAGTTATCTGATATATGTAGGCTACTTGGCAGTTATCGCTGCTATCCTATTCTTCGCAATTAATGGAGTCAGAAAAGGAGGGATAATGCAGTTCATCAAAGTGATATATGCTCTAGCCATAATGGCTTTCATAATCATGGTCGTCGCCTTTGGTATCTCCGCCTTTTATGAAGGACCTGGGTATGAGGGATACGGCTATTCGCAATCTTACCAAGCGGCCCACGAAGAATATGCCAGAAACGTGTTTTCCATATCCTACCCCATTGGCATCGTGTTCGTTCTATTAGGCGCCACTTTAAGACCGAGGCTTGATGTGTTCAGGGCCGGTTTGGTATTGGGCGGCCTCGGAACGATGATTTATGCCATTGCACAACCCGAGCTGATACCCGAGATCCGGTTTGTCGGCGTTGTCATTGAACTGGCGATTCTTCTTATTATAGGGTACAGGATGCTCATTGAAGAAAGAATAGCCAAAGATAATGCAAGTGTGTAATATTTGGATGGGGTTTGAAACTAACCCCGCTAAAAGTCGCACATTTGTACCCTCAAGGTGACGGTTGACAAAGCCAACATTATATGTTAGATTATCTCTTAATTAAATAGGGAAAGGCTGAGAACAAGAGTAGTACGTTTCCTGCAAGGCTCAGAGAGCCGGATTAAGGTGCGAGCCGGCGCCAGCGCAGAAGCGGAATGGGCTTGGGAGCTGCGAACTGAAATCCTTCCTACAGAACGAGAGTAAGCTTCGCCGGAGTGGGCACCGTTATCAGAGCCTAGGGTATTGTCCTCACAGAAAGGGCTGTACCTGAGAAGAGTGAGTTGTCGTTCCTTTTTTAGGAATAGATAGCTAATTAGGGTGGCACCGCGGAATAAACCCCGTCCCTTGGACGGGGTTTTTAATTTGCCTTTTAAGGGTGAAGTTATGGCAATCGAGTATTTACCCAATTTGGAGACGTTCAGAGGACTGGCGAAAGAGGGTAACCTGGTTCCGGTGTTCCGGGAGCTGTCCGCCGACCTGGATACACCAGTCTCTGTGTTTCTCAAGCTGAAACAGGAAGCGCCTACTTTTTTGCTGGAAAGCGTGGAGAGCGCCGAGAAGCTGGGGCGTTACTCCTTTATCGGCGTAGGGCACAACGTAGTGCTCAAAGCGTCAGGCGATAAAGCAATCGTCTATAAGAATGGGGAAAGACAAAGGATTCGCATCGACGGAGGCCGGGACTGCTTGCATTTAGTACAGGAGATTCTGGCACAGCGTCAGGTGGTCAAAGTGCCCGGGTTGCCCCGCTTCTTCGGGGGCGCGGTCGGCTATGTCTCTTACGATATGGTGCGGCATTTCGAAAAGCTTCCTGAATGCGCTGAAGATGAACTCAACCTCCCCGAATGCGTTTTCGTTTTCACCGACACCATGATTATCTTCGACCATGTCCAGCATAAGATGAAGATAGTGGCCAACAATTATGTAGACGGCCCTACCGAAAGCATCTACAAGCAGGCAATAGCCAAGATCGAGTCCATAGTCAGCAGACTTGCCAAAAAATCTTCGCTGGAATCGGATGTAGCTAACGGGAAAACGACCTCCCTCCAGGATAAACAGGTCGAGTCTAATTTCACGCAGGAAGAATTTGAGGCAGCAGTAAGAGCCTGCAAGGAGTACATCTCTGCGGGCGACGCTTTCCAGGTAGTGTTATCTCAGCGGCTGCGTCGCAAAACCAGCGCACGGCCATTCGACATCTATCGGGCTCTGCGTATGCTCAATCCTTCACCTTACTTATTCTACCTCGACCTGGGGGGCTTTCAACTCATCGGCTCCAGCCCCGAAATGCTGGTGAAGGTCGAGGATGGTATTGCCGATAGCTGCCCCCTCGCCGGCACCAGACCGAGGGGGACGAGCATCAAAGAGGATGAGTCTTTAAGCTCAGAGTTGCTCAAAGACCCCAAGGAGAAGGCAGAGCATGCTATGCTGGTAGACCTCGCCAGGAATGATTTAGGACGGGTCTGCGAGTACGGTTCGGTAAAAGTAACCGAGCTGATGAGTATAGAAAAATATTCTCACGTCATGCATATAGTCTCAACAGTAGAGGGGAAACTGAAAGCAGGCGAGAACGCCTTCAGCCTGCTCAGGGCTGCCTTTCCTGCCGGCACGCTGAGCGGTGCTCCCAAAATCAGGGCCATGGAGATTATAACCGAGCTGGAGGGATTGAAGCGCGGGCCTTACGGTGGGGCTGTGGGATATTTCAGCTACAGCGGCAATATGGACACCTGCATCACAATTCGCACTATCGTCATGGTAGGAAACACCGTTTATCTTCAGGCAGGCGCCGGCATAGTATACGATTCCGAGCCGACGCAGGAATACCACGAGACACTTAATAAATTGAAAGCATTAGAGGGTGCGGTAGCGATGGCAGAGGAAGAATCGGCTTACCGTGAATCGGCGTTAAGCATAAACAAGGAAAGAACGATATGATTAAGGAAGCCCTTTCCAAAATCGTCTCAGGCAGCGACCTTACCATGGCTGAAGCCAGAGAGGTCATGACAGAGATTATGAGAGGAGAAGCCACACAGGCGCAGATCGGCTCCTTCCTCACCGCTTTGCGAATGAAAGGGGAAACCGCCGACGAGATCGCCGGATGTGCTCAGGCGATGAGAGAAAGCGCTATAACAGTCAAACCAAAACGAAATCAGTTGGTGGATACCTGCGGCACCGGCGGCGATAGCAGCGGCACCTTCAACATCTCAACTACAGTTGCCTTCGTAGCAGCAGGTGCCGGCCTCGCCGTGGCCAAGCACGGCAACCGTTCGGTCTCCAGCCGCTGCGGCAGCGCTGACCTGCTGCAGGTTCTGGGCGTCAATCTGGAACTGAGCCCGGAACAGGTAGCCCAGTGCATAGACGAGTTAGGGATCGGGTTCCTGTTCGCCCCTAAGCTGCACCCGGCTATGAAACATGCCCTCGGTCCGCGACAGGAAATCGGGCTGCGCACAATCTTCAACATATTGGGCCCATTGTGCAACCCGGCCCAGGCCAAGAGGCAGCTCCTGGGAGTTTACGATAGTAACCTGACGGAGTTGATGGCTGAGGTGCTGCGCGCACTCGGCTCTGAACACGCTTTTGTAGTACATGGAGCCGACGGCCTTGACGAGCTATCAATCACCGGGCGCAACAAGGTCTCACATCTTTATAACAACCATATCGAGAGCTATTACCTCACCCCGGAGGAACTGGGTTTGCCTAGAGCTAAGCTAAGCGACCTTGCCGGAGGCACCAGAGAAGATAACGCCGAGATAACAAAAGACCTTCTAAAAGGGAAGCGGGGACCCAAGAGAGACGTCGTTCTGCTAAACGCCGCTGCTGTGCTCATAGCCGGAGGTAAGGCAAGCAGCTTCAGCGAAGGACTGGCTCAAGCAGCGGAGGCTATAGATAATGGCAGCGCACGGCGCAAGCTGGAACAGCTCATCGAGTTCAGCCGAAGCTTCGAGCAAAGGTAAAAATATGTTTCTGGAGCAAATGGTAAACTCAACCCGAAAATCACTGGCACAGCATAAGGAGGAGACACCGCTGGCCAGCCTCGAAAGAGCCATTGCTTACCAGGCGTCGCCGCGGGACTTTGCAGGTGCTCTGCGAGGGGATGATATCAGGCTTATAGCGGAGATAAAGCGCGCATCGCCATCGAAAGGGTTGCTATGCCCGAATCTAGCAGCATCTTCATTAGCGCATGTCTATGACGAAAGCGGCGCGGCTGCCATCTCTGTGTTGACAGAGCCAGACTACTTCCTGGGCAGCTTCGCCGACCTTGAGGCAGTTCGCATAGAAGTAGACCTGCCCTTGCTGTGCAAGGACTTCATCTTGGACAGCTATCAAATATACCAGGCACGCGCTCACGGGGCTGATGCGGTGCTGCTAATTGCTGCTATCTTATCCCAACATGAGCTAAAGGCCCTGTTAGAGACAGCTCACTCACTGGGGATGTCAGCACTGGTCGAGGTGCATAATAGGGAAGAACTAATGAAAGCTCTTAGAGTCTCACCAGGAATTATCGGCATAAACAACCGCAACCTAAAAGACTTCGGCGTCAACCTGGAGACGACTGTTAAACTGCGCCCTCTTATTCCAGAGGGCGTCCCGGTAGTAAGCGAAAGCGGCATCCATACTCACGACGACGTACTCAGATTGAAGCAGGCTGAGGTAAACGCCATTCTGGTGGGCGAGGCCCTGGTTACTGACCCCGACCCGGCTGCCAAAATCGCTGAGCTTTTAGGCAATGTGAGACAAAGCCCAAAAGCACAGGATACAAAAGTGTGAGACAATGGTTAAGGTTAAAATCTGTGGCATAACTAATCTGAATGATGCCCTGACGGCTGTAGAGTGTGGGGCAGATGCCCTGGGGTTCGTCTTTGCCAATAGCCCGCGCCAGGTGACTGCTGAGACAGTCAAGGAGATAGTAGCGAAACTTCCTCCGTTTGTATATAAAGTGGGGGTTTTCGTGAACAGCGAACCAGCACTTGTGAAAGAGACTATGTCATACTGTAACCTTGACCTGGCCCAACTCCATGGCGATGAAGAACCTGAGTATTGCGCCGCCCTGTTCCCGAAAGCGGTTAAAGTGTTTAGCTCTAATAATATGCCATCGCAGTCAGATATTATTAGTTATAAAGTGGCTGCATACATGCTCGATATTGGCAAAGGTTCTGCATTCAATGAGAGCAAGCAAAAGAAACTCTGGCAGCTTGCCCGTCAGCTTGGAGAATATGGCCCCGTGATACTGGCTGGCGGTCTGACTCCAGAGAACGTATCTCACGTAATAAAGATTGCCCGCCCCTATGCAGTCGATGTATCAAGCGGAGTCGAGTCGAATCCCGGCAAAAAAGACCATAACAAAATGCGTGCCTTCGTGATGACAGCGAAATTAGGCGAGCACACTGGTTCGTATCTTCCATAGGAAATAAAAACATGGACAACAAATTTAAACTACCGGATGAGCAAGGCCACTTTGGACTATATGGCGGCAAATTCGTGCCTGAGACGCTGATGCCCGCCTTGAGCGAGCTTGAATCTGCTTATACTCAGGCTTGCGCAGACCAGACTTTCCAGGAGCAGTTCTATGCGCTTTGCCGCGATTACGCTGGCCGTCCCACACCACTCTACCATGCGCAGAAGCTATCCCGCGAACTGGGAGGTGCCCAAATCTTGCTCAAACGGGAGGATTTGCTGCATACAGGAGCGCATAAAATCAACAATGCACTGGGGCAGGGCCTGCTGGCTCTTAAAAGGGGGAAGCACAGGATTATTGCGGAGACCGGCGCCGGTCAGCATGGCGTGGCTGCCGCCACCGTATGCGCCATGCTGGGCCTCGAATGTGTTGTTTACATGGGTGAAGAGGATGTACAGCGTCAATCTCTGAATGTTTTCAGAATGAAATTGCTCGGCGCTCAGGTACGTTCGATCTCAGCAGGGAGCCGTACCCTTAAGGACGCCATCAATGAAGCTATCCGCGACTGGGTGACCAATGTGCGCACCACTCATTACCTGCTGGGCTCCGTCGTCGGGCCTCATCCCTACCCCGTGATAGTGCGCGATTTCCAGTCCGTAATCGGTCAAGAGGCCAAGGAGCAGATAATGGCATCTCACGGCAGGCTTCCCGACTATATAATCGCCTGCGTGGGCGGGGGCAGCAATGCCATCGGCATCTTCCACCCCTTCGTCAACGACTTGAGTGTAAAGTTCATCGGAGTAGAGGCAGCAGGCCGGGATATGAGAAATGGCAGCCATGCTGCTACCCTGGTCGCTGGGCGGCCCGGTGTGCTCCACGGGGCAAAATCATATCTGCTGCAGGACAAACACGGACAGATAAGTGATACGAAGAGTATTGCCCCCGGCCTGGACTATCCCGGGGTTGGGCCGGAGCACAGCTACTACAAGGATATCGGGCGAGCAACATATGTTGCTGTCACAGATAAAGAGGCGTTGGAGGGATTCCAGCTTCTCGCTACCACCGAGGGCATAATCCCCGCCCTGGAGTCAGCCCACGCCGTATATTACGCAGCCCAAATTGCGCCTAAACTCTCCACAGACAAGCTTATAGTAGTTAATGTCTCAGGGCGGGGCGACAAGGACATCTCTATTGCGGCTGAGGCACTAGGGGTGAAACTATGAGCAATATTAGAGGCACTTTCGCCAAGCCCGGACATAAAGCGCTCATTACCTACCTCACTATAGGCTATCCTTCTATGGAGACTGTACTGGAAACAGTCCCCTTGTTAGCATCGTCGGGGTGCGACATCGTGGAATTAGGCATACCGTTCTCGGACCCTTTGGCTGACGGCACTACCATACAGAGAGCCAGCCATCAGGCGCTGCAGCATGGGGTCACTCCTGAGCTTTGTCTCGAAGTAGCTGGCAAGCTGAGTGCAAAGGTTGATATTCCCCTGGTGTTTATGACATACTACAACCTTGTATTTAACTACGGACTGGATGCTTTTTGTAAAGATTGCGCCCGGGCGGGCGTCAGCGGGCTTATCATGCCAGACCTGCCTCCAGAGGAGGGAACAGAGCTGGAGAACATTTCATCCCAAAATGGCATCGACCTCATCTACCTGCTGGCGCCTACCAGCACCGCCGAGCGCATTGACCTGGTAACAGCAAGGTCTCGTGGCTTCATCTATCTGGTCTCAATGACAGGTGTCACAGGGTCTCGTGATAAACTGCCCAAAGAACTGGAAAGCTTTGTCTTGAGAGTACGGCAGAAAACAAGCCAGCCTCTCTGCGTTGGCTTCGGCATTTCCACGGCAGAGGAGGCAAAGCGCATAGCACAAATAGCCGATGGCGTTATCGTGGGCAGCCGTCTGATACAATTGCTCGAAGAGAAGGACGCATCATCGAAAGTACGCTCCTTCGTGAAAAGCTTAAGGAACGCTCTGAACAACCGGGTCGAAAACAAAAGTAAAAGTCGAGATACAAGAAGGAGGACCACTATGTAGCGATCTAGTTAGCTGGAAGCTTTAGATAAATCCATAAAACGAACGGAGGGAAAATGGACAAGCAAACCACAAAGATTCTACTGACTGAAAAAGAGATGCCGACTTCCTGGTACAACATTCAGGCCGACTTGCCGGAGCCACTGCCGCCACTGCGCCACCCCGGGACCAAGGAGATAACGCGGCTGCCGCCTCCGCTGTTTGCCGGGGTGCTCGACGAGCAGGAGTTCAGCAAGGAGCGTTACATCGAAATACCCGAGGAGGTGCAGGAAGTCTACAAGATGTGGAGGCCCACACCTATGATCCGGGCGTTCCGACTGGAAAAGGCGCTGGATACCCCGGCACACATCTATTATAAATACGAGGGTGTCAGCCCGGCGGGGAGCCATAAGCTCAACACGGCCGTGCCCCAAGCGTACTACAACAAGAAAGAGGGAATTAAGCGCCTGTCCACCGAGACTGGTGCCGGACAGTGGGGCAGCGCTCTTTCCATGGCCTGTAAGTTCTTCGGGCTGGAGTGCAAGGTCTATATGGTGAAGGTCAGCTACCACCAGAAGCCTTATCGCCGGGTCCTTATGGAGGTCTTTGGTGCTCAGGTAGTGCCCAGTCCCAGCCAGGACACGCAGATAGGGCGAAAGATACTGGCAGAGGACCCGAACTCTACAGGCAGCCTGGGCATAGCTATCAGCGAGGCCTGCGAGGATGCCTTCGGACGCGACGACACGCATTACTCCCTGGGGAGCGTGGTTAACCACGTGCTGCTTCATCAGACCGTTGTAGGGCTGGAATCCAAAAAGCAGCTTGAGAAGATAGATGTCTACCCCGACATCATCGTGGGCTGCATCGGCGGCGGCTCGAATTTCGGCGGCATGTTCCTGCCCTTTGTCAAGGATAAAATAGAGAAGAAAAAGCCCAAACTGCAAATCATAGCCGTGGAGCCTACAGCCTGCCCGACCGTCACCAAAGGCATCTACGCCTGGGACTACGGAGACGTAGCCGGTATGGCGCCGATCGCACTCATGTATACCCTGGGTCATTCCTTTGTGCCTCCTCCGGTACACGCCGGCGGTCTGCGCTATCATGGTATGGCGCCAATCGTCTGCCACCTGCATAAGCTGGGATTCATCGAGGCGCGTGCCGTGAATCAAATAGCTACCTTCCAGGCAGCCGTGCAATTCGCACAAGCAGAGGGTATCATACCGGCACCAGAGCCGGCTCACGCCATAAAAGTAGTTATCGACGAAGCCCTTAAGTGCAAACAGTCAGGCGAGAAGAAGAACATACTGCTCGCCCTGAGCGGACATGGGCACTTCGACCTCGGCGCTTACGAGAAATATCTCGCCGGTCAGCTAGAGGACTATGAATATCCCAAAGAGAAAGTGGAAGAAGCACTCAAGCAACTGCCCAAGATACCGGCGTAGGTGATTTGCTAGCTCAACTTGAGAGCAGAGATTTACAGGGGCGGATTTAAGACCCGCCCCTACTTTTTATCATTGCGCTTAAGGGCCAAACGGTGCTAATATAGAACGTGGTTCAGGATACATCAGATGGCACGCAATGAGGAGACTAGCACTATGGAATTAGTTGAGAATATGCTTTGTGGTGCTGAGCAGTCCCTGTCACGACTCATCACCCTCGTGGAAATGGACGCCCCCGATGTGCCTCAGATAATGAAAAAGATTCTCCCCAGAACAGGCAGAGCGTACAGCATCGGCATCACCGGCCCTCCCGGCAGCGGCAAAAGCACTCTGGTCGACAGGTTGACCGCTATAGCCAGATGCAAAGGGCTATCAGTAGGGATAATAGCTGTTGACCCCACCAGCCCCTTCTCCGGAGGAGCGGTGCTCGGCGACCGCATAAGGATGCAGCAGCACTATCTGGACGAGGGCGTCTTCATTCGCAGCATGGCAACCCGCGGCTGCCTCGGCGGACTTCCCAGAGCCGCTCGGGCCGTGATGAAGCTACTGGATGCCTTCGGCAAAGACCTCATCATAGTAGAGACCGTTGGTGTAGGACAGACCGAGCTGGATATCATGAAAATGGTGGATACCACTGTAGTAGTGCTGTTCCCCGGTGGTGGCGATGCCATACAAACTATGAAGGCAGGGCTGATGGAGATCGCCAACATCTTCGTAGTCAATAAAGCTGACCGGCCGGGGGCAGACCAGCTGGTAATGGAGCTTGAGGCAATGCTATCCCTAACCCCCAAGAACTCCGACTGGCAGGTGCCTGTTCTAGCTACCCAGGCAATCAACAATGTGGGCATCGGGGAATTATACGGAGAGATTGAAAGACATCGCAGCGTCCTGGAATCTACGGGGCGGCTCTCCCAGCAGCGTCAGCAGCAGCGCAGAGCAGAGTTAATTCAAGCAATAGAGCAGGAGGTCAGCGAGCGGCTTTCCAGTCTGATGGAAAAGGACGAGAACCTGGTAACGCTATGTGAGAAGGTTGAAAAAGGTGAGTTGGACCCTTATTCAGCAGCTAAAGACATACTGGGCAATAGAGCCATGCTCAGAGGCTGGTTCGCCAGGCTGGAAAGCGAAGGTAAAGGAGAGGGCAAGAAGAAATAGCTTCATCCCAGGGTGCATGTAATCCAATCTCATGGGATAACTGCTACTCCTCACAGCTAGATAGTTAAATAACGGAAATGTCACTAGAGAACTATGCTCTGCCAGCCCCGCAACCCTACTATTTAGAATATCCGGTAAAACACGCTCCCAGATATGGATACGGGAAGCCCCCTCATGCCAGACTCTACGAGATAATCAATAGAAATAGGACTTCATACAGGCATACACTGGAAAGCTTTCTCCGGTTCAAAGACGACTTCCTGGGCATCGCCCTCGAGATAGCCCCCGAATCCCCGGAGCCCTGCTGGTTTAATAGCTGGCTGGGGGCATTGGACTCGGCAACCCTGTTCTCGCTTCTTTGTTTGCATAACCCGGAAAGATATTTCGAAATAGGGTCAGGCTTTTCCACAAAATTCGCCCGGAGGGCCATAATCAACCATAATCTGCGGACAAAGATAACCTCCATCGACCCCTATCCCAGAGCGGAAATAGACCCGATTTGCGATACTATCGTCCGCAAACCTCTGGAAGAAATAGATTTGAGCATGTTCGATGCACTGGAACCGGGAGACATGCTTTTTGTGGACGGTTCACACCACTGCTGCATGAACTCTGATGTCGCAGTCTTCTTTCTGGATGTGTTACCCCGATTGAAGGGAGGGGTATTTGTGGAATTTCATGATATCTTCCTGCCTTATGATTACCCCACAGGATGGAAAAGCTACTATTCCGAACAATATCTGCTGGCGGTTTATCTGCTGGCAGAGAGCAATAAGTGCGATATCGTTCTCCCCAATGCTTTCATTACCCATGATGCTGAGCTGAGCAGCGTACTGGCTCCTGTCTGGGATGCGACAAACACGCGAGAGCTCACCGAAGGGTTATCCTTCTGGATCAAGACAAAATAGCTTGCTCTGATTGATGAAATCTAATAAGAACTAAAAAATAGAGCCTAGAGGACAGATGCTATGGGCAAATGGATAATGTTAATAGTAACAGTCGGCGGCATGGGTTTGGTCATGCTGTTTGCTGGCAGAACAGGTGCTTGGATCGAGAAAAAGGTCCAGGCATGGCAGCTTCGCCGAAAAAATGAGGAGCAAAAATAGGAGGCTGACTCGCAATAATCATCGGAGCAGCTCATTCAGCTTCGCTTGATTGCTGCTTTTCATCAAAGCTTCTTCTTTAGCCACAATATTCGTTTTTACCAGTTCAGCCAGCGCTTGATCGAGAATGCGCTTCCCCTCTAACGAACCGGCCTCCAGATTAGCAGGTATTTCGAAGACCTTGCCTTCGCGGATGAGCCTTCTTATCCCGCTCGTTGCCAGCAATATTTCAAAAGCTGCTATCCGGCCGCCGTCGATACGGGATAAGAGAACCTGGGACAGCACTGCCTCTATCACCTGTGACAACTGTAATCTGACCTGTGGCTGCTGGCCAGCAGGGAAAATATCGACAATGCGGTCAACAGACTGTGCAGAATCGACTGTATGCATCGTTCCCAGCACGAGATGACCTGTTTCAGCGGCTGTTATGGCCGTGCTGATCGTGGGCAAATCGCGCATCTCCCCGATTACAATCACATCCGGATCATGGCGGAGAGCATGAACTAACGCAGTGTAGAAGGATTTGGTATCGTAACCCAGGTCTCGCTGCCGGATAATGCACTTATTGTTCCGGAACAGGAATTCAATGGGGTCTTCAATAGTGATAACATTTCGCTTCTTCGTCTCGTTAAGATAATTAATCATAGCCGCCAGGGTAGTTGACTTACCGCTGCCAGCCGCGCCTGTTACCAGGACAAGTCCTCTTGGCTTGACAATGAGTTCTTTGCAGACCGCAGGCAAACCCAGTTCATCTATAGTGGGGACATTGAATGGTATGAGACGGAAGGCGAGACTCATCGAACCTCGCTGTTGAAGAACGTTGACCCGGAATCGGGCAAGGCCTGGAATACTGTAGGCGAAATCCAGCTCTAATTCTCTGTGAAAAGCCGCTTTCTGCTCATCATTGGTAATTTGCTCAAATATAGCCTGGATATCCCTGGGTGCGAATTGAGGAAGGCCTTCCTGCGGTATCAGCTCGCCCTGAATGCGAAGTACCGGCGGGCTGGGCACAGTGATATGCAAATCGGAAGCCCCTTTTTCCACCACCAGCTTGAGAAGCTCGTTTACCTGCACGTCTTTATCTGAAGAGGTCCTGATGTCGCTCACGGAGCAAATCTTTTGATCACGCATCGCATCTCTCTTTTCTACAGCTTTGTATCAGAAACCAACTTAGTTTCTGAGTTCCCAAAGCGCAATCATTTTCTATTAAGCAACATATAATTCATTTCGCCCGGCCGGTCTTCGACTTCAGTTTATCCACCTGAGTTTGACTGAAAAGACGCCATCCTCGCCAGTCCCTGCTCGCCGGCTCGATAATGACACCTTCCTTCATCCAGAGACTGCCGAAAAAGTCTCTTTCTACCATCAAAATCCACCATTCTTGGGGTACTTTTGAGACTGCGAAACACTATTAGAACTCAGATAATATTCATCCTACACTACTTTTTCGGCAGTCTCATCCAGCGAAAAAGTGTATTTCTGCTGATGCCGGTAATCCGGCAGACTTCAGCGGTTCTGTAATAATTCCGTCCTTCCAGCTTTACCGGCATGTCTGCTCACTCCCAGAAGAGCATTAGGTATATTAGGTATACCATACCGCAACCCTGACAATCAGATAATCACCAGTTGGTACTTTCCTTACACATACTTTGGTAACTTCTCAGTACCTCCAATTTCCGACCTACTTACACGTCATTGCGAGGCCATCTTCATTCTTCCCTGTCATGGCGAGCGTAGCGAAGCAATCTCACACACCCTATTCGTACCTACGATACCAGAGATTGCGGAGCCTGCTCCGAGCGCAGTGAGGAGTCATCCGACTCATCGGGACTCCTCGCAAAGACATACTGCACGCCAGTATCAGCTATGCCATCGCTTAAAGGGTAGGTCGAAGCGGGCTCCAGGCTACCCACGTGTCATTGCGAGGCCATCCCAAGGAGGCTGCGGCAATCTCACCGTGCCTCGTACCTACAAGGAAATTGCAGAATCTCGACTTATGTCATAAGGCTAATATTGCCTGAAATGTGATGAGAATTTAACTTTTTACTCTCTCATTTTATGACTTCTTAATGGAAAATAGTCAGTATTAGACAGGGACAAATGTAAGATTGGGCCACACCATGAAATAGTGCGAAACTATACTCATAACCATTAGTTCAAGATTGCCTAGTGGGGTAACTTCATGACTAAAAGGGTCAGTTTTGTACAACAAACCTGGTTCAGGGTACTGTTTATCGGACTCGTCCTGTTCGGGATTACTGACGCTGCCCTGCGCATCACAGAAAACCCCAACCTTGTGCCAACGGTAATCCTTCTCGGGGCTTTCCTCGTGCCCATAACCTTCGTCATCTATCTGTATCAGCGGTTCCACCACCGAGAGTTTCCCGTAAATTTACTGGCTGTAACATTCATGTTCGGTGGAGTAGTTGGCATTGTTGTCGCAGCAGTCCTGGAGTGGGGAACACTGCGTACTCTGAGTCCACTTTCCTTGCTGGGTGTCGGAGCAATTGAAGAAAGCGCCAAGCTGCTGTTTCCCATCTTCATTTTTCTTCGCGGCAAATACCGTCATGAAGTTGACGGAATCCTCATCGGCATAGCCTGCGGAATGGGTTTTGCCACTCTGGAGACTATGGGGTACAGTCTGGTCTCTCTTATCAATACTCATGGAAGCGTGGGAGCACTGGATGGAACGCTGCTCGTCCGAAGCTTGCTATCCCCTGCCGGCCACGCTGCCTGGACAGGATATGTCTGTGCAGTGATCTGGTTGGAACGAGAAAAAGCGCGTCATCCTATCTTAAACGGGACTGTTTTGAGCGCGTTCGTATTAGTGGTGTTACTTCATACCTCGTGGGACGTGTTTGGGAGCATAACCACGCAGACTTCAGTTTCACTGACTGTCATTCAGTATATAGGACTGACTGCGGTAGCCTTGATAAGCCTGGTACTGCTTGCATGGAGAATAGGCCAGTCAGAAAAGGATAAGCAAATAAATGAGGAGACGGATGCCTGAGATATTATGCTATTACATAGTTGGTTGATAAGAAGTTTCACATCGCCACCTGTAGCGGCGCCACTCCCGTGGCGACGAATTCTCCCATCGTGACAGGAGTCACGACGCTACACCTTTTCGTAAAGCGTATGGCCTTACACTGCTAGAGCTCGCCTGCGCCCGCCTCTAAAGTCACCAGGAAGCTACAATTCCCCACAGTAAACCGCTAAAAATCGTCAATATTCGGCTAGCACGGTTAGCTGTCCGTTAGCTGTAAATCATCGTGGCAACACGCTGAGCCCAAACACAACGAAGGTAAGAGGCTAGATTACGGCTTCGGTTGCTGAGCGGCATGCCTAGACTTTCTGAACCTGAACATCCACGCAAGTACTGCTATAAAGCCGATGAGTCCAGCAACAGCCACCCAGTTTCCTGCCGTGTGAGACCATTGCCTTACGCCCGACCCAGCAAATGCCAACGCCACACCGATAACAAAGGAATAAGGAATAATACGTTTGGCACATTTACCATACGGTGCAGCTTGCGTTCCATCGTAAGCCTCCTCTAGTATGTCCATGCCTTTAGAGGAAAGCGCTATTGCAAAGCCCGCAAATGCTAGGAACGCTATGACCACCAACAGTGGTCCGACTCCAAAATTGTCCTTAAGTGAGTTGAATGCCAGGAGAAGCGACAACGCAATAGTCAATACTGCAAATCCTAGCCCCAACGTAAACAGATACACACTAGCCCTGTCACCTTCTTCAAGCCCTCCAATGCGTTTGACCGGTGATTCACCTCCCTGTGCTTCACAGTCCATTACCCCAGAACTCTTCTCAGGTTCGTGACCACTTTGCAAGCTCCCTGAAATAGATACTTTGCCAGTTTCAATCGTTATCTGGACATTATGCGCAATAACGGGAGGCACTGAAATATATGTTTTGCCCCCTTCAATCCTTACCTTGGCCTCAGGTATCTCCAAGTTAAAGCCCTTCAGTTCTACGTTTGACTTCTCCTTAGACTCAGTCATAGAACCCTCCTTTGAGAAACCTTGGTCTTATTATACCATCGCTGCTCCCCGTTTCTCGCGCATTCCGCCTGCTCCCGCCAGGCCTTGACATTCTCACTTGGGTATCGTATATAAGGGATGGAGGCAACCTCACCGTTTATCCCAGCGGTATCAGTAGCAAGGAGAGGACATGAAAAAGGTTCTATGGGGTATCATGGTCTCAGCATTATTACTGACCTTGCTAATATCTGGAATATCATGCGCTAAAACGGCTGAGGTCGCTGGGGACAACGCCACCCGAACACCAGTCATACTCTACCCTCTCGTAACACCTACCCCCAGCCCTGTGAGCCGCACTACCGCAACACCAGTCAGAGAGGCATACTGGGATAACTGGCATTTCGTAGTGAGCAAGGTGTCATGGGCAAGCGGTACTGTTTCACTCAGTTTAACCATAACC
This sequence comes from Dehalococcoidia bacterium, assembly GCA_034409195.1. GTDB lineage: Bacteria > Chloroflexota > Dehalococcoidia > SZUA-161 > SZUA-161 > JACWAE01. The sequence continues at coordinate 489 of DAOUMT010000011.1, read as the reverse complement.
AACCTAGATAATGCTAGAAGGGACTTTGGGACAGTATCGTTGCTTGAGCCTGGGCCAGACCTGGAGACAATAGATAGCACAGGATACGGAGCAGAACCACAGACAAGAGCACCTGACTTAAGCAAGGGAGAATTGTCGGTTCCCCCGCCATACACGCATGAGTTCTGGCCCAACGAATCCTATACCTGCGCACTAACGTTCGTAATGAGTCCATACTCCAGCGACGTGTGGTTGTGTGCTGTGCAGTACTACAATGTGGCAGCCAAGTTAATACCGCTGGGCCCGTAAGAACCCCTGTGTCCTCCAAATCCCACCTTCCCCAATATCTCAGTGGGCTTTAGTTTCACAGAGGTATGGAGGATGTTTAGAAACACAATTACCATTCCGTGCTTGACACGGAATCCAGAAAACCCAGCTTCAAAATTACGGTGAAGGTATCTGGATACCGACTTTCGTCGGTATGGTAGACTCATTGCTAAACGACCTCGA
>DAOUMT010000010.1:0-7780 GCA_034409195.1 Dehalococcoidia bacterium | reverse complement strand
CTCCTGATGCGCGCTGGGCCCCGCTTCTGGCCTTGCGTACCAAGAACAAGCAGAGGGGCAGAAAGAAAGGGGTTAATTAAAGAATGCCGCCACTACCGAAAAGAAAATATGCTAAGGCGCGACAGGGGAAAAGACGCAGCCACCTCGGCGTGCTCGTACCAGCCCTCGTTCCCTGTTCGCAGTGCCACAATCTCAAGCCTGCCCACCAGGTTTGCCATTTCTGTGGAACCTACAACGGGAGAGAAGTAATCAAGGAGAAGGCACCTAAGAAGAAGGAGTAATCCTTTCGGAGGCAGACATGGCCGAGATCGAAAAAAAGCCGAAACACAAGGTTGCTCACATTTTCCCCGGCCAGGGCTCACAGTCTGTGGGCATGGGCCACAAACTCTACCATAGCTCACCTAAAGCAAAAGAGGTTTTCCAGGAGGCAGATGAGGCGCTCCAGTTTCCCATCTCCCGACTCTGCTTCGAGGGGCCTGAAGACGAACTTCGCCAGACTATCAACGCCCAGCCAGCCATAATGGCAACCAGTGTCGCCTGCTTGAAAGCTGCCTCAGAGTTCAACCATACAGTGTCCCCTTCCTTCGTCGCCGGACACAGCCTTGGCGAATACAGTGCGCTGGTTGCTGCCAATGTACTCGATTTTGCCGATGCTATGCGGCTTGTCAGGGAACGGGGACGCCTGATGCAGAAGGCCGGCGAGATCGAACCCGGAGGCATGGCAGCAGTCATCGGCCTGGATGAGGCGACATTAAGAGAAATATGCTGCAAGAGTGGCGCTGAGATTGCTAATTTCAACTGCTCGGGCCAGATTGTCATCAGCGGCTCGAAGGAAGCACTGGCGCGCGCTATGGAGCTGGCGAAAGCTGCGGATGCGCGCCGGGTGATACCCCTTCAGGTCAGCGGTGCCTTCCACTCAACCTTGATGAAGCCCACCATCGAAGGTATGTTCGAGGCTATCTCACAGATTAACTTCAGAACACCGGAGATTCCTATCATAGTTAATAGCACTGCCCAGCCAGTAACCACCGCCGAGGGAGTAAAAGAGGAGCTATTAAATCAACTGTGCAACTGTGTTCAGTGGCAGCCGTCGGTGGAGTATATGCTGGGTGAGGGAATCTCCACTTTTATTGAGATCGGCCCCGGCCAGGTGCTCTCCGGGCTGATCAAGAGGATCAGCGATAAAGCGCGAGTTCTCAATATGAGCGATCTGGACTCCATCAAAGCTATAAACCTCTGAAACACGTACCCCTTACCTTCCCTGAATGGAGTTGTAAATGAGTTTATCTAATAGGGTTGCTATAGTCACGGGCAGTGGACGGGGTATCGGGAGGGAGATAGCGCTGATGCTGTCAGAACAGGGTGCCAGCGTGGTGGTTAACGGCATCAACCCCGTTACGGTAAATGAAGTCGCAGCCGAAATTGAAGCGAAGAAGGGCAAAAGCCTGGCTGTTCCCGCTAATGTCACTATTGCCGCAGAAGTGAACAAACTGGTGGGGCAGGCGCTATCCTCGTTTGGCCATGTCGACATCCTTATTAACAACGCCGGAGTAACACGGGATGGCCTCCTGCTGAGAATGTCAGAGGCGGATTGGGACCTGGTATTGAACATCAATTTGAAGGGGGCATTTATTTGCACTCAGGCCGTGTTGAGGCATATGATTAAACAGCGCTGGGGCCGGATCGTTAATATGGCGAGTGTGGTCGGGCTTATGGGAAATGCAGGACAGGCAAACTACTCGGCATCCAAAGCCGGCCTGATCGGCTTGACTAAGGCTACCGCCAGGGAAGTTGCCTCGAGAAACATTACGGTCAATGCAGTTGCCCCCGGCTTCATCGATACTGGCATGACTCACGAACTCAGCGATAATGTGAAGCAGGAGTTACTCAAGCAAATCCCTATGCGCTTTATTGGCTTGCCTAAGGATGTAGCTTATGCCGTGTCTTTCCTTGTCTCAGAGGAAGCGCGTTACATCACCGGACAGGTAATCAGTGTGAACGGTGGGTTGGCGATGCCATAATGGATTCCTGTCCCTTCTCCAAAAAGAACTAGAGATTCCCTAACTTCAAAGAAGATGGTAAAATAGGCAGAAAATGCGTACCGCATGGCCGGACGCACCGCAAATTAACAACAGGAAACAGCCTCAGTCGAGGGATAAATGCCAGGTATGAGGCACAAGGCCAGGATAGTAGCGCTGCAGGCGCTGTTTGAGAGTGACTGCACCCGCCATAACGCAGAAGCCTCCCTGAACAGGCTGGCGGAGGAGCAGGCGCTGCCGGAAGCAGCTATCTCCTTTGCCAGAGAGTTGGTCAATGGGGTGCTGGCGAATAAAAAGCGGATTGATGCCCTGATTCAGGCGCATGCCCCTAACTGGCCTGTGCAGCAACTGCCTGTGGTTGACAGAAATATACTGAGGCTTGCAATTTTTGAGATTTCGATAGACAATAGAGTACCGTTGAAAGCAGCTATCAATGAGGCGGTGGAACTCGCCAAGACCTTTGGCAGCGAAAGCTCACCCAAGTTTATCAATGGAGTGCTGGGGGCGATAAGCCAGGCCAAAGTCAACAGCAGTGAGTAAGCGGCAAGGCAAACTATTTATCAGGAAGGAGACAAAAGGATGGCAACCGTCTTCGAGAGAGTGAAAAGAATCGTCGTTAATCAGTTAGGTGTTGAGGAATCGGAGGTAAAACCTGAATCCTCCTTCGTGGATGACCTCAACGCTGACTCCCTCGATCTCGTAGAGCTGGTGATGTCACTGGAAGAGGAGTTCAGCAACGACGCGAACCGAATAGAGATCCCTGACGAGGATGCTGAAAAGATTAAGACAGTGCAAGATGCCGTTGATTATATTAAAGAACATGGGATAGAGGATGATTAGCAGGCAGGCAATGTAAGGCAAAAAACACAGGGAATTGCGATAAGATAATTAAATCCCTGCAATATTTATCGAACTCTTCTATTATCGCAGTTCCCTATTTTTATGGTGAGGTTACTATACAGGTCGCTGTTCGCAGCAACCCATCTTTCTACGACGCCAACCTGAACCTCAGCGTCATCGCGGGTCCGTCTCTTCCCCCATGTCATTGCGAGGCTATCCGAAGGAGGCCGCGGCAATCCCTTGTGCCCCTTCGTACTATATTCATATGTCATTACGAGCGTAGCGAAGCAATCTCACCGCGCCCCATTCGCATTTACGAGTACGAGAGATTGCGGAGCCTGCTCCGAGCGCAGTGAGGAGTCGTCCCGATGAATTTGGACTCCTCGCAATGACATGGAGGGCGTTAGCCTTTGATTACGCCGATGGGCCTGGCCTTGACCACTTTTGTCGAGATGCCGGCGGCATCGGTTACATGCACGACATCAGCCACATCTTTGTAGGCTGACGATGCCTCCTCGGCGAGCCCCGGTATGCTCGCTACTTTCACGGCGATGCCTTTCGCGGCCAGCTCGGCCAGGATGTCGGAGCCGCGTACGCTTCTCTTGGCTGCCGAGCGGCTCAGGACCCGGCCTGCGCCGTGGCAGGTAGAGCCGAAAGTCTCCTCCAGAGCTTTCTCGGTTCCCACAGCTATATAAGAGTAGCGCCCCATGTCCCCCGGTATGAGCACCGGCTGCCCTACCTTACGGTACGCCCCAGGCACATCGGGATGACCGGCGGGGAACGCCCTGGTTGCTCCTTTGCGGTGCACGCAGACAGTGAGTTTCTTGCCTTCGACCTGATGCTCCTCTATCTTGGCGATATTGTGGGCTACATCGTAGACTACCCTCATGCCTAAATCGCGCGGGCTCTTGTTAAAGACTTTGCCGAATGACTCTCTGGCCCAGTGGGTGATGCACTGGCGGTTAGCCCAGGCGTAGTTGGCAGCGCAGGCCATCGCTGCCAGGTAGGATTGCCCTTCAAGTGACTTCACCGGCGCGCAGGCAAGCTGGCGGTCGGGCAGCTCGATGCCATAGTTCCTGATTGCGGTTCCCATCGTCTTCAGATAGTCGTCACAGACCTGGTAGCCGAATCCCCTGGAACCTGTGTGTACTAAGAGAAGTACCTGCCCCACGTCATCGATGCCGAAGACTTGAGCGGTGACAGCATCATAAATCTCGTCCACCACCTGGACTTCCAGGAAATGGTTGCCTGAACCCAGCGTCCCCGACTGCGGTACGCCGCGGGTCTTTGCTCTGTCGCTCACCTTGTCTGGGTCGGCGCCTTCCATACAGCCGTGCTCCTCCGTATACTCCAGGTCTTCCGTTTCACCGAATCCTGCTCCCACTGCCCAGGATGCGCCCTTGCTCAGCAGCTTCTCAATCTCCTTGCCTCTGAGCCTTATCTTGCCCTCTGAGCCCAGACCGGAGGGGACATTGTTGAAAAGGTCGGCAAGCAGCTTCTCTATCCGGGGCTTGACCTCACTCTCGGTGAGATCGGTGCGAATGAGGCGCACTCCGCAGTTGATGTCGAAACCCACGCCGCCCGGCGAGACCACGCCGTCACTGACCCTGGTGGCAGCAACTCCTCCGATAGGGAAACCGTAACCCCAGTGAATGTCGGGCATAGCCATTGACTTGCCTACTATCCCGGGCAAGAAGGCGACATTGGCTACCTGCTCCAGGGACTGATCTCCTCTGATCTGGTGCAGCATCTTTTCATCGGTGTAAACCAGTCCGGGCACCCTCATCCCCGGTTTATATGACTGGGGTATCTCCCAGCGGTAATCGTCTATTTTGTTCAGCGTTCCCTTCCATGCCTCTGTCATCTTCCCCTCTCCTAGATGTCCAGGATAAACCGGACTTTTACCCCCTTGTTCTTCTCTATCTTCAGCATGTGATAGGTGGCTGCTTTGACTGCAGTCTTAAGCTGGTGCCTCGCGGTGTCTACCTTCTCACCGTAAACCCTGGCCCGCAGCCTGTTCTGGCTCAGAGCGGTAATGTCGAATCTTTTGAATATAATGTGCTTCACGTCGAACAGATAGAGCAGCTCATTAAGCCAGTCTACCAGCAGGGCCTCCTGGTCAGAGGACTGTACATCGACTTTGCGGTTGACCTTCTCCTTCACTCGGTCGAGGTCGGCTATCAGGCTGAACATGCCATAGGCCGAGTTGGCGAAAGCCTCCTTGAGATCGCTGCCGTAGGCGATGATGCCGGCATCCGCCGTGTGATCGATCACCTCGAAACGGGGCACAAATCCCTCCTTGTGGGTAGATTATATCATACACATAATCTCTCTCCCTTAACGGGAACCTGTGTAGGGGCGTTCAATTGAACGCCCCTACAACGAATCGAGTTTTGTGCTAAAATCCTGGCATGAAGTTCATTGTCGATTCCAACGTGGGCAGACTGGCCCGATGGCTCAGGATCGCAGGCTTCGATACCATATTCATCAATGACCTCGATGATAACAGGCTGGTGAGGCTGGCTTTGTCTGAGGGCAGAGTTCTGCTTACCAAGGACACCCAGATATTGAAGAGGCGCGTGGTTGCCACCGGCCGTCTTAAGGTTATCTTGATTGAAAGCGAAGAGGTGAAAGAGCAGCTTCACCAGGTCATCAAAGCGCTGGACCTGGGAGACAAGATAAAGCCGTTTACCCTTTGCCTGGAGTGCAACCAGCCCCTGGTGTCCAGGGAGAAGGAAGAGGTCGAGGGGCTGGTGCCGCCCTATGTTTTTAAGACTCAAACCCAGTACATGCAGTGCCCTTCCTGCCACCGCGTCTACTGGCGGGGGACACACTGGCAGAGGATGAGCAGAGAGCTTGAGAAGATAGTGAGCGAATCGTGAGAAAAGCGGCCTTTATTTACGATGAGGGTCTGGTGGCGCGTACCATGGTGGATGACGAAGAATTCAACCCTAGCCGGCTTAGATACACCTATGAGTTGCTCAGGGCTTACCGCGCCTTTAATAAATCGACGTCCCAACTAGTTATCCCCGATAAGGCTGATGAAGCCGCGCTGCTCAGTTTCCACACCAGGGACTATGTTGAGGCAGTGAGGTGCTTCAGCCGTGGTGAAAGGCTGGGCGATGCCGCCAGGTTTAATTTCAGCGAGTACGGTGACAACCCTGTCTTCCCGGGGATGTACGAGGTGTCCAATAGGATAGTGGGCGCGACTCTGAAGGCAGCAGAGCTGGTGGCTGACGGGAAGGTGGATGTGGCCTTTAACCACTCCGGCGGGGGGCATCATGCAGCCCCGAATTCCGCCTCGGGCTTCTGCATTTTCAACGATGTCGTTATCGCCATAAAGCACCTGCTGGCGAAAGGGCTCAGGGTAGCCTATGTCGATATCGATGCTCATCACGCCGACGGAGTTCAGGATGCATTTTACGGTACCGATAAGGTGCTCAATATCTCGCTTCATGAGACAGGGCGAATCCTGTTTCCCGGAACAGGTGAGGTGTCGGAGATCGGGGTTGGGGCAGGCAGAGGGTATTCGGTGAATATACCGCTTGCGCCCTACACGGACGATGGGATTTACCTCTGGGCATTCGACCAAGTGGTGCCTGCTCTGGTGGGCAGCTTCAAGCCTGATATTGTATTTACTCAGCTTGGTTGCGATACCCATTACCTTGACCCGATGACGCAGCTTAATCTGACTACTGGTGGCTATGAAGGTGTGATAAGGAGGCTGAGGCAATTGGCACCGAAGTGGGTTGCTGTGGGTGGTGGTGGCTACGAGATGAGCGTGGTAGCTAGGTGCTGGACGCTGGCTTACGGGATAATGACAGACCGCGAATGGCCTGACAGGATACCGCGAAGCTATCAGGAGCTTTATGGAATAAAGAGGCTGAGGGATAATGCGAAGCCACGTTTAGACAGCAGGATCAAACAACAAGCGCGCCGCTTCGCCGAGGAGACCGTAGCCGAGGTAAAAAAGCTGGTATTTCCTTACCACGGGCTGTGATTGATGAGTTTGTAGGGGCGAACCCACGTGTTCGCCCTTTCGTTTTTTAGGGCAGACACATGGGTCTGCCCCTACGCAGGTTGCCTCAAGGGATAGATATTACACATGCTGATGTCGTTGTTTGAAAAAACAAGTCTTATTTAACTAGGGCAAGGTTTAATATGGAGTCCTCCCTCCCCTTGAGGGAGGGAGACAGAGGGAGGGGTAATCGAGGATGTTAATTAAAATAAGACCTGGTTTAACACAATTCGCTCGATTGCTTCGCCGGAAACAGACAGACGCTGAAAAAGGCTATGGCAAAAGTTAAGAAGCAAACAATTTGAATCTTTAAAGTTCCGACGACAGCAGCCTATGGGCACATATATTGTTGACTTCGTAAGCTTTGAGAAAAAGCTTGTTGTTGAGCTTGATGGCGGGCAACATAACGATGAAGAGGCCTTGGAGAAGGATAATGAAAGGACGACGTGGCTGGAGGATAAGGGCTATAAAGTATTGAGATTTTGGAATAATGAAGTTCTTACGAACATTGAAGGTGTCCTAGAAAAGATAGGCGAAACCTTACAATGAGGTTTCACCCTCACCTAGCCTCTCCCGTCAAGGGAGAGGAATTTAGCGATCCATGCTTAGTTTAAAATTAAAGAAGGCTATTAATACAGAAACATGGGTTTGATATAAGTCCTCCCTCCCTTGGAGAGAGACACAGAGAGGGGGAAATGAGAGAGGAATTTATTTTATCACCCCTGCTTTTCGCAACTCCTCTATCCGCTCGTCGGTGTAGCCTAAGCCTTTCAGGATTTCGTCCGTGTGCTGTCCGAGTACCGGCGAAAAGTTTCTGAATTTCGCCGGCGTCTCTGAAAGCTTTACCGGCGTGCCGAGCTGTCTCACTTTACCTTGCTTGGGG
>DAOUMT010000009.1:0-2738 GCA_034409195.1 Dehalococcoidia bacterium | reverse complement strand
GGCGCACGCCCCCTTACCCTGAATTAGACATGTGACTACTGCATCTATACTGAAACGCTCAGAATAAAATAGAAAAACAGCTCGAATAAATTCTTCATGCCGCTACGGGAACTTTTACAGTTTCGTTCTCTATTGCCAGGGGAGTTAACCTGACCGCCGGCGCTTCCAGAGGCGGTATGCATTCTCCGCCATTATGATGGAAGGGAATGGGCTCCCAGTTCCGGCAATTCTCACAAATCTCTACATTGACTCTACACACATCTGGCCTTTTCATTTCCTTCTCCTTTCCAGTCGGCTACAACATTTAGTATCGACCTCCTTTCTAATAATAAGGACGTTGTGCCGTCTCAAAACGTTCCACTTGCTTTATGCTAGCCCGCACATATCAAATAGTCATAAAATGCAGGTAGAAAAAGTTAAAAATTTATCACGCCGGCAACGCAGATTTTCTCGGTCCGAAGCCCTTCGCTGGATGGCGCTCCACATTACAGGAGCTTGACAGCTTCGGGGACAGGCAGTTATCATCTGCCTGGACAGCGATAATGATTGGCTATCTCTCCATCAAGCTTGAAACAGGAGGACTGCATGGCTGAACAACTGGATATCAGCACCAAGAACTGCACAGTCGAAAGGGAGGGGCACATTCTGATCGTCACTCTCAATCGGCCTGAAGCCAAGAACGCGCTTAGCCCGTCCATGCTTGTCGGCATGTATAAGGCTTGGCGGCTGTTGGATAGGGATGACGACCTGTATTGCTGCGTGCTGACTGGCAAAGGGGATACCTTCTGCTCCGGCATGGACCTGAAAGCAGGCCCGGAGGGAGGAGAAGACGCAGGGGAAATCCAGCGGTTGATGGTAGATGTGCCCAACTTACACTGGCAGGCACTGTTACGGGAGAGCCGTCCTAACAAACCGCTCATACTGGCAGTCGAGGGTTATGCCCTGGCCGGGGGCACCGAGATTTTGCAGGGCACTGATATACGTATCGGCGCAGAGGACGCTGTGTTCGGGGTGACCGAGGTCATCCGCGGCCTGTACCCCATGGCAGCCTCAGCTATCCGGTTGCGCCGACAAATCTCTTACTGCCGGGCGGCAGAGATTCTTCTTTTGGGCCGCCGCATCAGCGCTCAGGAGGCGCTGGACTGGGGGCTCATCAATCGGGTTGTTCCCAAGGGGAAAGCCCTGGACGAGGCATTGAAGATCGCACACCAGATATGTGAGAATGCACCCATTTCACTGCGGGCCATCACCCGCACGCTCCGCGAGCTTGACGAGTCAGTGCCGGAAGCACAGGCGCTCCAAAAGCAAGACGAGATCGGGGGGCCCATCTTCTTCACAGAGGATGCCAAAGAAGGCATGAAGGCCTTCAAAGAAAAGCGCAAGCCTGTGTATAAGAACCGCTGACCACGGAAGCAGCTACGAAATTGACCGTCAAGGTGCGGGGGACTACAATAAATACAGGTGGCAGACTTACCAATGCCTGCGAAAAAAGGTTCCAGCCCGGGACAGAAAAAGGAAAGGACTCCACAGCTTCAAAAATGTCCCGCTTGCGGAGAGATGACGCTTTTCTGGGACAAATGCACCAATCAGGGCGTGTGCCTGAATCCCAACTGCAAGCTCTCGGGACGCTGATTGCGGGGTAGTAGAAGATGACGGTTGACTATGTTCACCAGAAGATAGGCGAAGAGATCCAGGCTCTGGCTGGGTACTACACTGTTACCGATGAGCTAAAACTCAAGCTTGACGGGAAAGAGATACTCTGCATAATCGGCGCTTGCAATATCGAAAGTTCCTGTTGCGGCAACCGCAGCTTCAGATATGCTCTGGTGCCAGGCTATATCGTGAAATGGAAAAGCAAAACGGACAAATTGGGCCGGTCGATATCAGAGGTAGAGCCTATTACAGACGAGGCCGCCAGGCAGCATATTCAGACAAAGCTCAAGGATACCCACACTATTTTTACGCAAAACATCGAGTTTTGGTAAACTGTATCCATCAGTCCTCTTGTTTCGCACCGTTTGAAGCCAGGTAAAACCCACACTTGGAAGCGAGCGTCTCGCTGAGTCTATGCATAAACTCTTCAGAATCCACAGGGCTGGGACTGCCGAACCGCAGCTCCAGCTGGCTATACCCATGACATAGTATGCAAACTGCTCTATGCAGGCACCAATCGCAGCTTTTTATTGCTGTCTGCTCCGGCCCCATTTATTTGCCTCCTGCTGTTCATAAACATTATCAACCGCATACAGGAGGCTGACAATCGCAATCAATTCCTATTTTTGACTTACTTTCGTCTCGCCGTTTCGAAGCTACATTAGTACCAGTACCGATAATAGAGCAATTGTAGGGGAGGGTTTCAAACCCGCCTAAAAAGGCCGGAGTACCAGCATTGTGGCAGTTTAAGCGCAGTTCCGCTGATAGTTAGTGTAGGAAACTTAGAAGGGTTGCTGTTCGCAGGTAAAAGCTAGGTTGAGAATAGCTTTAGTTGCGGCTTCCTGCGGTCTGAAGCAATTTCATTTCAGCGGCCTGTCTAATCTCAAAATGTGCTGTAGGAGGTCGCTTTACCAGAGCCCTCTGGATACGAGCCTGGCTCTCCAGCTTACTGATGAGGTTCTCTGCCGCTGCCTCCCAGGTGAAATAGGCGGCGGTGCGGCGGGCCTCGTTTCTTATCCTGGTGCTCTCGTCGGGGCATTCTTTGAGGTACATGAGATAGCCCTCTATCTCCCTGGGGTCGGAGG
>DAOUMT010000008.1:0-10843 GCA_034409195.1 Dehalococcoidia bacterium | reverse complement strand
CGATGCTTTTTCTCAGGACGTGGCCCGCGCCCAAGATATGCTCCTGCCCCACGAACTCATCAAAACTCGTAGGCCTCATGCGCGCAGCGAGCGGGGCTTCACGCCCCAACTGGCTCTCACCGGCCTGGCTAAATAGATCAGGGACTCTTGCTTTTCGAGCTTGTTTCACGTTTTTCAGACCTATCAATCTTCTTCAAACTCAAAATAACTCATCCAATTTATCATAGGCTCGTTCTGAATGCCGGGCCACTTTGCCCACGATTACCAATTTGTCCTTGTCGAAAACAGCGTAGATAATGCGCCAGTCTCCGGTGCGGATCCTATGAATAGCGCCTTTCAGCTTTTTGACGCCCTGTGGCCTAGGTTCTTTCATCAAGGCCCGAATGACGGCATCAATTTGTTTGAAGTCTTTGAGCGTGAGCTTATCTAGCTCTCTCTTTGCTCTGCGAGTTAGCTCAATCCTGTACATTGCCTAGCCGTTTCCGACGATATCCCTCATAGGTGACTGCTGTCTCTGGGTGGGCACGATAATAGGCTAGTTCATTCTCCATATCCCGAACATCTTCTAAATCCTCACGGTAGGCTTGCTCTACAGCGCGTCGGATTAGCTCGGCAATCGACGTTTTCTCTTCAAAAGCCAACCTTCTTAGTCCCTCATGGATTTCTTCGGGAAGATAAATCATGGTTTTTTTCATCTCAGGCTCCTACAAATAATGCATTTTGCTCTATTATAACATATATATATCACTATGTCATATTAACGACTTAAATCTTTAGCGCCAATTGGGCGGAGGGCGAAGCAGCGCTTCGCCCCTACATGATTTTACAAATCCACTCAAACTTGGCAGAGAAGTTCTTATTACCCGTACCTCTTAACTTCAAACTTGTAGAGCTTCACGGGCTCGTCAGAGTAAATGCCCGCTTTCTGGCGGCAGATGTCGATTTGCTGGTCTACGGTGTCTACGCCTTCGAGGTCGGGAAGCAGCAGTCCCCGCCGCCCTCCACTCTCCACGATAACGCCGTACTTTCTGGGATCGAGCTCATCCTTGCTTTTCACCGGCACCGGTCTGGTGAGCACATCCACGCTGTAGGTGAGGTCAGGAAGCTCCGCAACGGCCACCGGAGGGAAACGCGGGTCTCTGGTCGCCGATGATATGGCGTTGGCCATTGTCTCCTGGGCTACATTAGACCTTGTCGGCTCGAATGTTCCGATGCAGCCTCTAAGTGCACCGTGTCTCTTGATGCATACAAAAACCCCTGCTCTCTCTTGCATCTCCGGCGGCAGCTCCTGGGGTTGAGGAAGCTCTTTTTTGCGGACATAGCTCTCCACCGTTTCCTTGGCCAGCCTTGTCAGAGGGTGCATTTTCTCTTGCTTCATGGTTTCCCTCCTCTCATCTCTTCACGATTATACCGGCATAGCCTACCACGCCGGAGTAGTCGCCGGTCACATCACCGCTTGTCTGATATTTGACCAGTTCCGCCTGCCCGGCCCCCATCTCTCTGGCAGCCGAGATAAGACATACTGCCGGCGCGTAGCCGCACATAGAGATGTTCAGCTTTTCAATTCGATTCATAAGCTCGTCTTCGTTCAGCTCCAGTATGGCGTTTATGGCCTGGGTATCCTTCCTTTTTGCAGATTCCTGCGACTCGTAGTGAGTCATGTCGCTGCTGGCGATGATTACTGTTTCAGCTTTTAAGTCTTTGATCGCTTTCGCTATTGCCTTGCCAATCTCCTTATAAACTGCTCTGGGGCCGTGCGACAGCACAATGGGAACAATCTTGAAGTCCTTGTTGAGATATTGTAGAAACGGTATTTGAACCTCTACTGAGTGTTCGTAAAGATGCGCCACCTGGTCTTCTTCCAGGTTTTTGGATTCTGCCAGAATCTGCTTCCCGAGTTTGGAGTCTATCTCCACGCTGCCCAGAGGCGTTTTCCATGTGCCTTCGCTCATAATGCTGTAGCGCTTGCCATAGCCTGTGTGGTTGGGGCCCATGATTATGAAAGTATCTTTGAACTTGATTCGTGACATCACAGCGCCCGCCACTGAGCCTGAGTACACATATCCGGCGTGCGGCGAGACTGCGCCGATAACTTCTTCCTTTGGCGCTTTTTTGTCGATGAATTTGCTGATTTGAGCTTCCAGTGAAGAGGGTGAGCTGGGATAGAACTGTCCGGCTACAATCGGCTCTCTAATCATCGTAGCCCCCTTTTGTAGTTGCCAGGCTGGCCCAATAAATTGGGCAACTACATTGGATTATGTCCTGAAATTGAGCTCTGCTCCGCAGAAACGGCATTTGGTGCCATTAAGTCCCACTATCTTGGTCTGATAGCCTACGCGCTGTACCACAACCCTGCCGCAGGAGTAGCAGGTGGTGTTCTCCGCTTTGTGGCCGTGCAGGTTGCCCACGTAAATGAAGCGAAGCCCGGCCTTTTGCCCGATGCTGTAGGCCCTTTCGAGTATGGCCACAGGCGTAGGTGGCAGGTCTTGCAGTTGGTGCTGGGGGTAGAACCTGGTGACATGCCAGGGGGTCAGTTCTCCCAGCTTGTCCTTTATCCAGTTGGCGATGCCCTCAAGCTGGGCATCATCATCGTTCATGGTGGGGATGACGTTGGTGACTACTTCGACATGCATCTTCCACTTCTGTTTTGCTCGCTCTGCTACCTCGAGGATACCACGCCACTTGGATATCTTGGCAAGTTTCATATAGAACGCATCTGAAAAACCTTTAATATCTACTCTCCAGGCATCGAGATAAGGCCCCATAGTGTCAAGGGCCTCGGGTGTCGAGTAGCCGTTGGTCACGTATACGGTATACAGCCCTGCCGCTTTGGCGAGCCTGGCTGAATCCAGAGTGTACTCCAGCCAGATGGCAGGCTCGTTGTAGGTCCAGGCGATGCCCTGGCAATCATAGCGTTTGGCGAGTTCGATCGATTTCTCGGGAGATATCTGCTGTGAGTCATGTTTCTCTTCCCAGGGGGCCTGGCATGAAATCTGCCAGTTCTGGCAATGCACACAGTGGAAGTTACACCCCCAACCGCCGATGGAAAAGGCCAGGCTTGTGGGATAAAAGTGAAACAGAGGTTTTTTTTCGATGGGGTCGACCGCTACTGAAGAAACTTCACCGTAGTTCAGGATGTGAAGTATGCCGTCCTTATTCTGGCGCACCTGGCACAGTCCATACTTCTGCGGCCGGATAACGCAGCGCCACTGGCAGACATGGCAGCGCACAACGGAGTCCCCTAGCTTCTCATACAGCATTGCCTCGCGTGTGTTGGTAATCATAAAACGCCACCATCAGCCAGAGTCTATCACACCGCAGGGGACATGTCTATCAGGTTTGCTCTATTCCTGACCCCTTGCCAAACCAGCATCGGAGGTCTAAAATTAGACGTAAATTAATAGACTTGGTTTGGCAAGGGGTGAAGGAGTAACTTTTCAGAAGGACTTTAGAATATGCCCAAAAAATCACGCAAAAGAGCCGCAAGATACTCGGAACTCAGCAGGTCGAGAAAGAAACAACGACAGGGAGCCAGACCTGCTCCTGAACCAAAAGTAGTCTCCGCTACGACAAGTGAGGAGATAGCTGCACCTGTCACAAAAAAGACTCCTGTTTCTGCAAAGAGCCCGGCTCAACAACGGGGGACTAAGACAATACCCGGGGTGAGGATAGGTATTCCTGAGTATAGATATGTAAGAGATGACTTAAAGAGGGTAGGGATACTAACCGGGGCGATTATTGTAATAATTATTATTCTGGCGTTTGTGCTGGGTTAAGGTTCCTCTTCCTCCTCTTCTTCCTGTTTTACTTTTTCTGAGGAGCTGCTCGCCGTGGGCAGAGTTGCCCTGAATTTCTCCTTGGACTTCTTTCGTGTCGCAGGCAGTTTCTGAATAGCCTCTTTTATCTGAGACAGCTTCTGTTCGGACTGCTCCGCTGCCATATCTACCACCACACCTCGCACTCCTAGCCCCCAGAGAATCTCGATGTTGTCAGGTGACAGGCCAGGGGGCATGGCTGCCAGGACATGCTTACCCGTGCTGCCAGCCAGCCGCTCCAGTATCATTAGCTGATGAACCGTAAAAGCAGCCTCGTCCTCGCCGGCCGTGCTGAGGAGAACTGCATCTACTTGGAGGCGGTTTATTGCTTTTGCCAGGCCCTCGGGCAGCGAGGTATCAATCGTGAGCACCTTGCCTATCCTCTCGTCCAGCAGGACTGCTGCCGGAGTCTTCGCCGGACTGAAAATAATGTAATCGCAGCCAAGTTCGATGAGTTGTGCGATATCTCCCTTGCTCACTGTCTCCAGAGATATCCCCCAGGGGATTTCGGCCTTATCGCGGCTCATTTTAGGCAGCGATTTGCTATGCTTCTCAAAATTCTCTGCGGTCAGCAATAAAGCGTCAGGGCCTATCTTTATAGCTTCGGCTAGCAACTGCGCACTTCCTGCAGGCACGCTGGCAATGGTCAAAATCTGCGAAATTTTGGCTCTGGTCACCGCCGGGCCGAAACCCATCGGCTGGCTGCTGCCCTCAGAAATTTGCTGCAGTTTATCTATGAGTTTACTCATCGGTTCCCCCTTTTCCCTATATACAAGTCACACTGCTGGATAGCATAACGTCCAGTCCAATCTGGTGTCAAGGAGGGATAATATGAGGTCATTTAGCAACACTTTTCAACGCCCTTTGTCTCCCAGTCTTGGGTGATTTTAGGTTTGGGGGGATTTAGGAGTATTTAGCAAGTACGTTTTTATCAGGTACGATTTCCTAACTAGATTTGAACCGATGGGCTATTCACAGGGCTGGTGCTCTAGATTATGCTCTGTGAATAGAATTCGAGTGCGACTTACAGAGTGGCAGGCATTTTACCCCGGCCACTCGTTTGTATGAGATAGCTGGCATGACTAAGGATGGCTCGAAGGAGGCGTTACCGATGGCTGAAAATAGTCCCCCATCTCCCAAAGGCAGCGAAGGCAAAATTGCAGTAGCGGATCAGGTTCAAGCAAAGACCACTAAAGATGATGACGCAACTGACAGCTTGCTGGATGTTTTCGCGAGTGAGGAACTTGTAGAAAGCCCCATCAGCAATCTGTCTAAAGATTTGAATGATATTAGTATAGATTCTCTTCTCGAACAAACAAAACAAGTTGCAGAGGAGATCAAATGGGGGCACTAACGATAGCTGATTTGCTTTTGATATCTCTGATTTATGGAGGAAGTTTTGAATGAGGAACACCGAGCGCTAATAACTCTGCTTCCCTATGACATTGTTATAACTATTTCTGCCCTCAGCATCCTTTTTTTAAGCTTTATCTCATTTGTTCAGCGGAGTTCCACCAGGATTTGTAAGACACTGTCTGCCCTTACTACGGGGGACGGGCAGGTTAGTCAGCGTAAAAGGATATAGCCAGGACACCGGGCCCGGCATGGATTCCCATGGCCGGGGTGAATTCCGTGAGATAAGTTTCAGCGCATTTAAACCTCGCCGCGATCTGTGCTTTCAGCTTTTCGCCATCTTCCAATTCGTCGGCATGGTGCACTATCACGTGAACTGTGCGATTTCCCACTTTTTCCGACATGAGCTTCAGCATGAGTTCGATAGCTTTGGCTCTTGTCCTGGGACGCGCCACCGGCATTGTCTCTCCCACTGCCGGGTTGTGATCGAGCACGGGCTTCATATCCAATAGCGACCCAGCCCAGGCTGCTGCCCTGGCAATGCGCCCGGTTCTCGCCAGGAAGTAGAGCGTGTCCACCATGGCCAGGAATCCTACTCTACTCATCATATTGCGCGCTGCATTACCTACCTGAAGTAGGTCAGCCCCCTGGCTGGCAACGCGGGCAGCCTCTAGAGCGATGAATCCCAGTGCGCCGCCTACGGCACGGCTGTCCATGACCTCGATTGTAGTATGGGGCATCACCTCTTTAGCCTGCTCTTTGGCCACCATGGCAGCTTCGAAGACCTTGCTTTGCAGACTGGTAAGGGTAATGCAGAGTATGCTCTCTGCCTTTTGGCTTGCCTCACGGTAGGCATCCAGGAAATCTCCTACCGGTGGGGTTGAAGTGGTGGGGAGGTCTTTCCTTCTGCGCATGATTTTGTAGACTTCTGTGGGGCTTATATCTACACCATCACGCAGGCTTTCCCCTTTATAGACTACGTAGATGGGTACCAAGCGAATATCGTATTTCTGTACCAGCTCTACAGGCAGGCAACAAACACTATCTGTGATGACAGCTACTTTTTTCACCAGTCTCCTTCCTGTAAAGATAAAGCCAGCAGTTAGACCTAACGACGACCTGCAGTTTGCGAAACCGGTCTTTAGATTCTTGCCGCATGAGGGTCAATTGCGCATATTGTAAAGGAAATCGAGGAAAAATCAAAGTGGTCTTGCTTGACGATCGTGGTTCATGCGGCAAATATGTAATTTCATCTATGGAATCGGGAAGATTTCCATTTCTTAACTTCAAAGTCCCACAACCGTAAGGAAGTCTTTTGTGAAACTGCGCTAGATTTTCTGGCAAAGGCGATTTGATGAAGAGTCATGAGGTCAAATATCAAGGTATGGCTCCTCGGCCTCACGTTGTCCGACCTTGGTATCCAGGTGTTTAGTTGCGCGTGTTGCCCGGGTGTAACCGATTAGACCAATAATGGTGGCTGCCACACTTACGACCCCCATAGTGCCATCAAATGCAGTCCACCAGGAGATTCCAAATTCACGGAACAAGAATACAGACAATGTGAGGAAAGCGAGACCTGTACGAATTAGTGCAAGCTGCGTGCGGCTCCTCGCCAATTCCACACGGACCTTGGAATAGACCGTCGTAGTGATAGCCAAATTAGTGCGCTTCTCAGACAAGCTGGTGCGGTGCTCGGCCATGTGAACGCGTTGCTGGGCGAGACCGGTTCTAGCGCGCGCAAATTCTGTGCGTAATGTCGAGAGATCGGTACGCGCGGTGGCAAGGTTTGACCTTTCCCGTGACAGATCTGTGCGAAGCTCCGCGAGTTCAGTAGACCGCGTGGACAGGCGCGTTTGAGCGCGCACAAGGGAGGTGCTCTCGTGAGCCAAACCGGTACGCTGCTGAGCCAAGGCAGTGTCTGTGCTGGCGTGCTCGAGCAGGCTTGTGGTAGTCTCGCCACGCTGTTTTTCCAGACCCAGGTTATTTTCTTGAATAGCGACCGAGCGTTCAAGCAAGGAACGAATATCATCCAGCATTTCCTCAACCCGATCATTTGACTTGAACTCGTCCACTTGGAGCCTCCTTTCAGACCGGCAGTTGAGACCGATATTTTTCTTCGTGTTCTTCCAGCCGGTACTGAGATGCGTACCCTGGGCTATATTCAACTTTTGAGACGCTGTCGACCGCCTTTACAATCCCCATTACTACTTCCAGATTGGCGTCTTCCAAATAGGGACCATTTAAACGAACACAGCCGTCTTCTATCTTGGCGTCTATCTCAAGCTCTCGGGTTCGGGAATCAACTACCAGTGCGGCCTCGATACTCGCCGCGAGGTAGAGCTGTTCGACTTGAGCTTTCAACTCGCTTGACGCCTGTAGGTCCTCTTCCGACATGACATGCTTAAGGATTCCGCACAATACATCTATGGTTAGATGTCCCAGATTGATGTTCATGTCATAGAGAGCAGGATCGCGAATATCACGTCCGTACACAAAGCGTGCCCACCGGACTTGACGGTCATCTGAATTACGAATATATTCTCGAGCACTCTCCTCGTCGCACTGCAAGCGTTCCATCGTCATGGGTATGCGCAGGCTAAGAGGTGCATTGATGCGGACTCGCACAAAGTGTTTAAGGCGCGGGACAAGCAAGTGACCGGAGAATCCGTAATATACTACATTGTCATCTCTTATTTTTTCCAAAAGAGACCGCCGCATGAGCACTATATAGGGTCGTCTTATTTGGCTGAAATGCTCATAAGCTGAGGTTGCCTTGGACAGATTGTTCACTGCCTCAGTAGCCCAATCGCCGTATCGGCTTACCTCTTTTACTAGGTTTTCCCGGGATAAACACTTGAATCCCGTCAATTTACAAAGGCGGTCTATCAAAATCTGGACGCCGGAAACTGTTCCCCGCGATATAAAAAGAACAGCCATTGTCTCAATCCTTTCCCAGTTTATGGGCTACATTCATCTCAATTTTCCCAGGGGATCGCACCAGCGGGGATGCCAACAAGACGAACCCTCATTCGTGAGTTGATCTCCTTGACACCAGGCTCATTCCGAACTATCATTCTGACCCTATCTGCATCGGATAATGATTCTACTGTTCCCCCGATAGTAACCACACCTCCGTCTGCCTCGATCTCAATCTGGCCCGAGATGCTTTTATTGTTTGCGATAATTGCCGTTAGATGGCTACTAAGTGCCAGGTCATCCATAGTCTTATGCCACTGGGGGGTTGCCTTGAACTGCTCCATATTTGCTACATGGCAGACGGTAGCGCATGCATCGGAAAGAGTCACACGATCGAGGTTAATAACGACATCATATAAAGCAGGGTCCTGCCAATCTTTATGATAAAGGAACCTCGTCCATCTCACTCTTTCCTCATCCATCTTCTTTATATATTGAACTGCCTGTTCTCTGCTCACCATGTGATGGTCTGTAAGCGTTCTTATGCGGAATTCCATGTTTGCGACAACCCTGACCCTCAACACGTCAGGTATGCCCTTTAAGAGCAGATGACCGGCGTGCCCGTGGTAGATGAGGTTACCGTTTTTGGCCTCTTTACATAGTGTCGCTCGAATACAGGCGAGGTAATGCTTCCTTTCCCGTGTCAGAAATTCCAACAGCCCAGGTCTCTTGGTAAGAGCCTCAGACAGCTTTTGGTCCGGCACACCATACTCCCTGGCTGCTTCCACCAACACTTCTCTTCCGAGGCAGCGATATCCCAGCTTTTGGGCAATACGCTCAGCAAGGCTCTGTCCTCCGCTGAAAGTACCTCTTGATATGGTGATAATCGCCATCGGACTTCTCCTCTCTCTTGACCTGCTCTATCTTCTTAGCCCTCATCGCTGGATCTTGGATTCCCCGGTCTCGGGCAAGCTTTTTCTCCATCCGCGCCGTAGCCAGATACACGGTGATATCTTTTACTCCCTGCAGCTTCCTTATGCTCGACAGTATCGCGGTTGCCACCGCGGAAGCATTGCTGCCTTCGACCACGGCAATCACATCGTGCGGGCCATTGATTGCGTCAGCCAGGCGAACATCTCTTCTGCATCGCAGGTTTTTCACTACGCGATCAGTCATCTCTGGATCGGAATCAATCAACACGTAAGCTCGTGTATCACCTAAGCCCAGGCCAACAGACATTATGTCCTCCCCTTGCCAACCCTGACATTCTTGATTCTACGCTCCATGTAGTCCTGCTCGCACCCGCTAATTATTCATCCATTGGTGATTCCAACCACATATATATTTGCTCATTCAGGTCTTATTATCCTTCACTACACCACATGGTATTTCGATATACATGGCATAGTTTGTTGCGTGATACCACATGGAGACATTGCCGCATTTATGCTATACTGCATTCGAGGTAGATTTGGTGCCAGCTAAATCTGAGCAAAAGAAAATCAAAATCCTTATCGCCGATGACCATCCGCCATTTGCCCAGGGGCTAAGTAAGCTGCTGGAGGAGCAGCCGGACTTGGTACCGGTCGGGATTGCCAGGGATGGCGAGGAAGCGGTGCGTTTGGTACGCGACCTGAAGCCGGATGTGGTGGTTATGGATATCACTATGCCCAAGATGAATGGGATCGAGGCTACCAGGATGGTCAAGGTTGAGTTCCCCAACACTACAGTACTGGTGCTGAGTGCATACGGCTACCATTCCTATGTACTTTCAGCACTTGAGGCCGGCGCGGGCGGATATCTCCTCAAGGACGTGCCCATGAGGGAATTGATTAGCGCAATACGGGGTCTCTGCGCGGGCGAGATGGTGCTTGATCAAAAAGTTGCTGAAAAGCTGCTGCATAACCTGGCGAAACCGCTGGGGAACGTCCATGTAAGGGCCGGGCTGAGTCCCATAGAACTAGAAGTGCTTAAAATGGGTGCCCACGGGCTGAGCAACAAGAGAATAGGCGACCAATTATCTATCAGTGAGCGCACTGTCCAGTCCCACTTTACCAGCATCTTCCAGAAACTTGGTGTAGGATCACGGATTGAGGCTGTTCTCAGGGCTTTGAAAGAAGGCTGGATTACCATGAATGATATTCCGTAAAAGCCGAAACCATTGTCATGTGGTAAATATCAATTGAGAGCGGTCAAAAAACGGAAGCGCACCATAATCGTAATCATCTCCCTGTTTCTGGGATTACTCTTCCTGTATTCAGGCGATTTCCCCTGGTCTGGGTCAACGCATATCTACGGTGATTTCTCAAAAGGACCGACTCACTATGAAATCAGCCTGTTATTGCTTTATGGTATTATCGTGTATGCCTCTATGGTCTTCAGGACTAGAATTGGCATAATCGTAGCAGCGCTTGTGACATTAGCTCTAGTGCCCCAACAGGTGTTTAAGCTCCATGACATACCGTTCTTCAGGCCGATCTCCTTCGGCACGGCCGCTATACTTACTGCGGGACTCATCGGAACGATTCTAAACCGTCGGGACCAGGCAAGGGAAGCACAGGAAATCCAGCAGAGTCTGGCGCGGCAAGTGGCTACTGTGCGAGAAACGGAAAAGCAGTCCGTGGCGCATGAGCTTCATGATGTTGTTCTCCAGAAGGCCGTAGATATCGCCCATGAAATCGACGATGTATTGGAGGAAGTGTCTGATGAAGTAAGCAGAACCCGCCTAAAAAAATTACGCACTGATGTAGAGGATATGA
>DAOUMT010000007.1:0-8194 GCA_034409195.1 Dehalococcoidia bacterium | reverse complement strand
ATGTGCTTTGCATAACCTTCAGCGCACAGCTGCTGGGCATCGTCCCTATGGATTCAAAGACAGGACCGCTCAGGCCTGCCATAATCTGGCTAGACAACAGAGCATGCCATCAGGCGAATCGCATAATGAGAAAGTTCCTTGGCCCGCGCCTCTTCGCCCTCATCGCGGGCACCGCCCTCTGCGGCAAGGACGGCATCCCCAAGCTGCTCTGGCTCAAGAAGCAGGAGCCCGATATCTACAAAAAGATGAGCTGCTTTCTCGACGTCGGCGGCTACCTCATCTATCGATGCACCGGCAACATAGTCATGGAGTGGACCGGCGCCTCGGTGTTCGGGTTAGACCTCAAGAAAAAAAAGTGGCTCAGCAGCATCTTCCGCTACGTGGGACTCGACCCTGCGAAATTTCCGCCCCTGGTGCGGCCCATAGACCGGGTGGGAATGCTGTCAAAAGAAGCAGCAAGCGAATGCGGCCTGCTGGAGGGCACGCCCGTTATAGCAGGTGCAGGAGACGCACCCTGCGCTGCCGTGGGCTCAGGCGCAGTGGGTGAAGGGGACGGGCATGTCTATCTCGGCACATCGAGTTGGGTGGGCGTGGTCACTGAGCGTACAGTAAAAGGAAAGTGCGGCGCAGCCTCCATTCACTCGGCAGACCCTGGAAAGGCGTTTTTGTTCGCTGAGAGCGAGACTGCAGGGGCCTGCATTCAATGGATGGCCGAGCAGTTGTATAGCTCCGGTAATCCGGACTCCAATATCGGCGATGTGTATGCCCTGATGGACGAGAAAGCCGCGCAAATACCGCCCGGTTCCGGCCATCTCATCTTCACGCCCTGGATGTACGGGGAGAGAGCGCCTATTAGCGACTGCAACGTGCGCTCCAGCTTCCTGAACCTGAGCGCCGAGCATACCCGCGACCACATGCTGCGCGCTGTTTACGAAGGGATAGCCTATAATATAAGGTGGATTGTGGAAATCATCGAAAAAGAGTACAAATTCCCGCTTCCCCATCTCAGAGTTATCGGTGGAGGGGCCAAAGCTGCGCCGTTGATGCAGATTTTGGCAGACGTCACCCAGAGGAAAGCTGAGACCGTGCGCTACCCGCAGGAAGCCGGTGCAGTAGGTGCTGCCATGGTGGCGGCGGTGGGACTGGGGATTTATCCCAACTTCGAGGCTTTGAAAAAGGTAGTGAGTGCGGACAGGGCATTCGAGCCTCAGAAGGAGAACCGGGAAATCTATGATTCCCTCTATGGTACTTACCATGAAGCGTACCGCAGCCTGCGCGGCTTCTATAAAAAGCTCAATGAGCGGAGAGCTGTTCAACAACGTTCCTGTGAGGAGGTACGTAAATGAATACTGAAGAAATCCTGAGCTTGCCATCGGCATTGCCCGACGGGGTAGACTACGATGATTATCTCATTGGCACTTATCTGGCTGCTTTCCCGGCGGTGTGGCCTATTCCTGTGCTTGCCGAGGCACTCGCCATCGAGCAGAGCACAGGCACGTGGGTAGCCGTTCCCGGTGAGACGCCAGAGGTGCGCTGCCGGCACATAGCGAAGGTAGTGGGCGTATATGAGCTGCCTGACTATGAGTTCGA
Organism: Dehalococcoidia bacterium; assembly: GCA_034409195.1. Lineage (GTDB taxonomy): Bacteria > Chloroflexota > Dehalococcoidia > SZUA-161 > SZUA-161 > JACWAE01. Next base: position 6,604 of record DAOUMT010000007.1, on the reverse strand, counting down.
GGTGCCGCAGTCTGTGGAAACTAGGCACTGGGTCATTCAGATGGCCTATCCCGAAGTCAATATCGGCGAGCAGATACCGATGATGCTGACCACAGTGGTGGGCAACATCTCGATGGGCGGGAACATAAAGCTGCTGGACATACGCTTCCCCAAGAAATTCGTTGCCGGTTTCAAGGGCCCAAAGTTCGGCATCGCTGGCATCAGAAAACTCCTGAAAATCCCCAAAAGGCCCTTGCTCAACAACATGATTAAGCCCTGCACAGGTTATGCGCTTGAGGTCGGTGCTGAGCTGTTCCGCAAAGCTGCTCTGGGCGGCTGCGATATCATAAAGGACGACGAGCTCATCGCCGATGCCTCGTTCAACTCCATGAAAGGGCGAGTCAAGCGCTACATGGAGATTGAGAAACAGGTCTACGAGGAGACCGGAGAACACACCCTTTACACCGTGAACATAACGGACAAAGTGCCGAAGGTGTTTCAGAATGCCAAGCGCGCCGTGGAGCTGGGCTGCAACGCCCTGATGATAAACTACCTCGCAGTGGGACTGCCGGTGATGCAGGCGCTGGCGGAAGACCCCAAGATAAACGTGCCTATTCTGGCGCACATGGATGTTGCCGGAGCCCTGTATATGTCGCCGCTGCACGGCATGAGCTCCCATCTGGTATTGGGCAAGCTGCCGCGCCTTGCCGGAGCAGATGTCGTGGTCATACCGGCCCCCTACGGTAAAGCGCCTGTCATACCCGATAAATTTCGCAACGTTGCTAAGAACCTGACTTTCCCCTTGTACCATCTCAAGCCCACCTTCCCCATGCCTTCCGGCGGAATCACGCCGTCTATGGTGCCGCAGGTAATAGCCGATTTGGGAACAGACATCGTGATCGGCTCGGGAGGCGGCATTCACGCCCATCCCCAGGGGCCTGTGGCAGGCGGGAAAGCATTCCGCCAGGCTATCGATGCTGTAATGCAAGGCATCCCTTTGGAAGAGTACGCTAAGGACCGCCCGGAGCTTGATATCGCGCTTAAGCAGTGGAGCGACCCGTTCGGCAAAGGGGTTGCCGCCCGATAAGGAAAGGAGAAAGAAATGTCCAGGGTTACAGTGTTAGGAGGCTCGGGAGCAGTCGGGAGCGTTGCCGCAGAAACTCTAGCTTCCAGCGGATTTTTCTCCGAAATAGTCCTCGCCGACGCCCGTCTGGAACTGGCAAAGAAGCTGGCCCGGAGGCTCAATATAAAGAAATCCTCGGCTGTCAAATTCGATGCGTCAGACCCACAGAGCATCAAGAAAGCAGTCGCCGGTTCAGACGTTGTCCTGAACTGTGTCGGCCCGTTCTATAAGTACGGCCCCATCATTTTGAAGGCAGTGATAGAGTCCAAAATTAACTACGTCGATATCTGCGACGATTTCGATGCCACCGAAAAGATGCTGGGCATGGATAAGGCCGCCAGAAAGGCCGGCGTCTCAGCCCTCATCGGGATGGGAAGCTCCCCCGGCATCGCCAATGTACTGGTCAGGTTCTGCGCCTATTCGCTGCTCGACCGGGTGGAAGCAGTCGATATCTACCATGCCCACGGTGGCGAGAAGATAGAAGGCCCCGCTGTGGTCAAACACAGAATCCATTCTATGAAAGCTGATGTGCCCATGTTCCTCGAGGGAAAATTCACCACCGTCAGGCTCTTTGAGAAGAGCGGAAAGGCGTTGGAGGAAGAGGTCGAGTTCAGAGATGTGGGCACGTACAGCGTTTATGCCTATCCGCATCCCTAGACTATAACCCTGCCTAAATACCTGAAGGGAGTGAAGCGGGTAACCAATCTGGGACTGGTGCTGCCGCCCGCATATGCAGAGCTGATAAAGGGGATGGTGAGGCTGGGCGTAACAGATGAGGAACCGGTCGAGGTGCAGGGTCATGACGTTATCCCGCTGGAATTTGCGGTTTCCTTCATACTCTCCAGGCGCAAGAAGCTGATGAGGGAAGCTGGCCTCGCCGGGCCCATGGGCTGTCTTAAGATAGTGGTGAAAGGCTCCAAGGACGGTAAAAAGAGCACCTACATCTTTTCTATGTCCTCGAAGAGGCAGGGCATGGGTGAGGGCACAGGCATTCCCGCAGCCTTGGGGGCGATGTTAATGGGAACAGGCAGGATAACAGAGAAGGGCGTGCTGCCGCCCGAGGCATGTATCGAGCCGATGGAAGTGCTGGAGCTGGCGCGCACCAAGATCAGCGCCGGCGGAGGCAAAGGCTTCCCCATTGTCATCGAGCATATAGACAGTTCCGGCAAATCAAAGACCATAGACCTTTTCAAATAGTGTAACTGCGCGTCAAACAGTGACGATACACAACAAAGGCTGGCGTCCGGTATGTCTTTGCGAGGAATCCGCTTATGGCGGATGACGAAGCAATCTCTTCGTAACCTTTAGTACAAAGAGGCTCGGTGAGATTGCTTCGCCGCCCCTGGCTGGCTCGCAATGACACACAGGGCTAGGGCTAGGAACCAAAGAGGCTTGAAATAAACAATCTTCAGCATCCAGACGGTTGCAACCTAAAGGCCTTTTGGCTATAATCAAGCAAAATGCCTGACAGTTTATAGAATGTAGATACTTAAAAGGACCTCTCGTTCTGCGCGGGCGGGAGGTCTTGCTTTCGAATTCTAACTGAGGATTTAAAGTGGCTGAGAAAGAAACTAAGGATGCGGCAAAATTAGAGCGACTGGAGGTAATGCGCCACTCGGCGTCTCATATAATGGCTGAGGCGGTATCATCGCTTTTCCCCGATGTTAAATTCGGTATCGGCCCTGCAACCGCCGATGGCTTCTATTACGACTTCCAGCTGCCTCGCACTCTAACCCCAGATGACCTGAGCGCCATAGAGGCCAAAATGCAGGAAATCATAGCTGAGGACTCCCCCTTCATTCGGGAAGAAGTGGACTGGAAGACAGCTCAAACTATGTTCAGTGCTCAGCCCTACAAGCTCGAAATCATTGACGACCTGCCTGATAAGACGGTGACAATCTACCACCAGGGCTCTTTCACAGACCTGTGCCGCGGCCCCCATGTGGCTTCCACCAGGGAAATTAAAGCGGTCAAGCTGCTCAGTATCGCCGGGGCATACTGGAGGGGCGACGAGCACCGTCCTATGCTGCAGCGCATCTACGGCACAGCTTTCGAGACCAGAGAGGAGCTGGAGAAATATATAAACAAGCTCGCCGAGGCGGCAAAGCGAGACCACAGGAAGCTGGGCAAAGCTCTGGACCTGTTCAGCCTTCATGAAGAGGCCGGTGCGGGCCTGGTCTACTGGCATCCCAAAGGTGCTTTGATACGTCACGTGATCGAGGATTTCTGGAAGAAAGAGCATTTCAAGAGAGGCTACGCCCTTTTATATACCCCTCACATCGCCAGGGTCGAACTCTGGAAGACAAGCGGACACTGGGAATACTACCGAGACGCCATGTACACGCCCATGGAGATGGAGGAGCAGCAGTTCCTCATCAAGCCTATGAATTGCCCCGGCCATATTCTTATTTATAAGACACAGCTTCGCAGCTACCGACAACTGCCGCTGCGCTGGGCGGAGCTTGGCACCGTATATCGTTGGGAGAGGTCCGGCGTACTCCACGGCTTGACCCGCGTACGCGGCTTCACACAGGATGATGCGCACATCTTCTGCCGCCCCGACCAGCTTGAGGACGAAGTAGTCGGCGTTGTAGATTTCGCCCGCTTCATGCTCAAGACATTCGGCTTCGAGGAGTACGAAGTCAAATTATCAACCCGCCCCGAAAAGTATGCCGGCACCGTTGAGGTTTGGGAGCACGCTACGCAGATGCTGAAGGGAGCTCTCAATCGTCTCCAGATACCCTACGAGGTAGACCCCGGCGAGGGCACTTTCTACGGTCCCAAAATCGACATATCGCTCAAGGACTCCCTGGGACGTACCTGGCAGGGCCCCACCACCCAGGTGGACTTCAACCTCCCCGAGCGTTTCGACGTCGACTATATCGGAGAGGACGGGCTGGAGCACCGCGTGGTCATGATACATCGCACCGTCCTGGGCAGCATGGAGCGATTCCTGGGCTGCCTCATCGAGCACTATGCAGGGGCATTCCCGGTTTGGCTGGCACCGCTCCAGGTCATGATAATACCTATAGCCGACCAGCACCACGAATATGCCCGTAAAGTAGCCGCTGAGCTGAAGAGCGAGGGTATAAGGGTGGAGGTAGATGAGCGAAGCGAGAGGATGAACCTGAAGATACGCGAGGCACAGCTTCAGAAAATCCCTTACATGTTGATAGTCGGCGATGAGGAAATAGGCAGCTCTACAGTCTCGGTCAGGCTGCGCAGCGGCAAGACCTTAAAGGCCCAGCCGGTGGCACAGTTCAAGGAAAAAATAAAATCGGAAGTGGAAACGAAGACTGTTGTTTGATTTATTCCCATGATTATGTTATAAGAAATAGAAGCTTATTCCGGGGAGGTAGCAAGTATAGTTAGAGAATACAGGGTTAACGAGAAGATTCGGGCTAAAGAGATTAGGGTAATCGGCGAAAACGGTGAGCAGCTCGGCGTGATGAGCGTCAGAGATGCCCTCCAGATTGCCCGAGAACGTAATACCGACCTGGTGGAAGTAGCTCCTACTGCTCAACCCCCGGTATGCCGTCTGCTCGATTTCGGCAAATTCAAATACGAGCAAGCTAAAAAAGAACGTGAGGCCCATAAGCGACAGAAGGTAGTTTCACTGAGGCAAGTTCGGCTGCGCCCGAAGACCGGTGAGCACGATATCAGGTCCAAGATAGCTGTAGCGAGCAAGCTCCTTGATGAGGGCAACAAGGTTAAAATTCTGGTGCTCTTTCGCGGCCGCGAAATGACTCACCCGCAATTGGGAAAGGCACTGCTGGACAACGTAGCAAAAGCCCTCGCAGAAAAAGCCAGTGTGGAGAGACCAACGGCTATGGAAGGAAATTCGATGAGCCTGATCCTTTTCCCTCACCCCACAAAACAACCGAAGAAGGAAAAGGAGAACGAAAAGGGGAAAGAAAAGGCAGGAGAGACTGTAGATGCCTAAAATAAAGACACATAAGGGGGCTAAGGCCCGCCTGGATATAACCGGCACCGGTAAGATTATGCGCGTTAAGATTGGCAAGAGCCACTTTCGCCGCAATAAGCCCAAACGTGTGACAAGACTGTATGATGAGAAAATACCCCTGAACCCTACGGCAAGAAAACGCGTAAGAAGGATGCTTGGGGTCTGAGGGAAGAGAAGCGCAACCGCACCCATCACATTCTAATTCTTAGAGGAGGAGGAGTCCTTTGCCCCGAGTAAAGGGTGGAACAACAAAACGTCATCGTCATAAAAAAGTACTGGAGCTGACCAAGGGCCACTTGGGCACCAAGCACCGCCTTTATAGACGAGCCCATGAGTCTATGATGCACTCCCTGAGCTATTCTTACGCCCATCGAAAGGACCGCAAGGGAGATATGCGGCGATTATGGATAACCCGAATCAATGCCGCCACAAGGCTCAACGGACTATCCTATAGCAGGTTTGTGCAGGGCTTAAGCAAAGCAGGAATAGAACTCGACCGCAAAATACTCGCCGAGCTGGCGGTAAACGACCCCGCCGCTTTCGCACAACTGGTGGCAACAGCCAAGGAGAATATCCCCGAAGCCCATGTTAAGTAAGCTTGAAGAGCTCCGAGCGAAAGCTATCAGCGAGCTTGACAGCATCAGTGACCCGAAAAGCCTCGAAGCCTGGCGTATCAGCTACCTGGGTAGAAAAAGCCCCCTCACGCAGATCCTGCGAGGGCTGGCAGCCCTTCCTCTCGAAGAGCGGCGTGCGGCTGGCGCCGCCGCCAACGAGCTTAAAGCGTTTCTGGAGACAAGCCTAGCTCAGCGGGAAGAAATCGTCAAGGAAGCCGAGATAGCCAGGGCTATCGAGAGAGGCCGCCTCGATGTAACCCTGCCAGGCCGTCCCACCACACTCGGCCGATTGCACCCCGCCACACAGACGTTGCGCCAGATGTGCGGCATCTTCACAGCTATGGGTTTCGAGGTAGTGGAAGGGCCCGAGGTGGAGTGGGACTACTATAATTTCGAGGCTCTGAATATACCCCAGGACCACCCTGCCCGCGATATGTGGGCTACTATGTGGATGGACTACCAGAACGAAAAAGGCGAGCGCCCCATGCTGCTGCGCACCCATACCTCCCCCATGCAGATTCGTGTTATGGAGAACAGGCGTCCGCCGGTGCGCGTGATTGTACCGGGAAAAGTATATCGCTACGAAGCTACCGATGCTACCCACGAGTCTATGTTCTACCAGGTCGAAGGCTTCGCCGTGGACAAGAATATCACCATGGCAGACCTGAAGGGGACGCTTTTTGAGTTCGCCCGGAGGCTTTTCGGCAAAGAGCGCAAGGCCAGATTCAGGTGTGATTACTTCCCCTTCGTCGAGCCCGGCGTGGAGATGGCCATCGACTGCTTCGTCTGCAACGGCGCAGGATGCCCGCTCTGCTCATACAGCGGCTGGATCGAGATACTGGGCGCAGGTATGATTCATCCTGATGTGCTGCGCCGTGTGAACTACGACCCCGACATCTACACCGGCTTCGCCTTCGGCATGGG
>DAOUMT010000006.1:0-9136 GCA_034409195.1 Dehalococcoidia bacterium | reverse complement strand
GCCAAACCTTTACTGACTTCGAGTTCATCATTGTTAATGATGGTTCAACTGATAAAACACAACATGTTTTAGACGATTTCGCCTCCCGGGACAAGAGGATAAAAATCATCGTAAACGAAGCGAACATAGGTATGGCTCAATCTCTTAATAGAGGCATAGAAAATGCACAGGGTGATTACTTAGCCAGAATCGATGCAGCAGACACCGCTCACCCTAGCAGGCTGGAAAAGCAAGTTCGCTTTTTGTATGATAATCCTGAAATTTATATCGTCGGCACCTACGCGTATTGGATAGACGAAGATGGAAAGACTATTGGCGAATGGAGAGTACCTGAGGTTATAGAATACGGCAAGTTGTTCAAATCTCAGATTGCGATACACCCTTCAATCATGACGAAGAGGGAGCTATTCAAAAAGATCGGGTTATACACCGTCAAGTATGATATCTCACTGGAATTTGACCTATACCTGCGAGCATCTAAATATCGGCTGGGAATTGCTAATGTCCCAGAGTTTCTGACTTGTGTCATGTCAAGAGACCAAGGACTTACTCAGACCAACCTCAGAACTACACAATGGCATCAGTTCAAGATAAAAATGGCATATTTACCACACTTTTTCAGTTTCTGGAACGTACTCAGCACTATCAGAAGTTTTGTCGGGCTACTTCTGCCTAGTTTCTTGCTAAAGAGGATAGTCCGTAAATCTATCAGGGGAGAGCATTCTCTTTACGATACCATTCGATAGTTCTTTTCAGCCCTTCTCTGAAATCCGTCTTAGCCTCAAAGCCGAATTCTTTTTTCGCCCGACTGGTGTCCAAACGCCTTCTCGGCTGCCCATCCGGCTTCGACGTGTCCCACTCTATTTTACCATTGTAGCCAGCCAGGTCGCATATCAGTTCCGCCAGGTCTTTGATCGATATCTCGAAACCAGCGCCCAGATTCACAGGCTCAGGCTTATTGTATTTCTCTGTGGCTAATACTATGCCTTCGGCGGCGTCTTCGACATAAATGAACTCTCTGGTGGGTTTGCCGCTGCCCCACGCTACAATGCGCTTCTCTCCTTTGTTCTTCGCTTCGAAGACTTTTTTGATCAGGGCAGGGATAACATGCGAAAACTCGGGATTGAAATTATCTCCCGGCCCATAAAGATTGACTGGTAAGAGATAAATAGCATTGAAACCATACTGCTGCCGATAAGCCTGGGACTGCACCAGAAGCATCTTCTTCGCCAGTCCATAGGGGGCGTTGGTCTCCTCCGGGTAGCCCTCCCAGAGGTTTTCTTCTTTGAAGGGGACAGGTGTGAACTTGGGGTAAGCACAAATCGTCCCGATGGCAACAAACTTCTCAATGCCGGATAGCCTTCCCTGCTCTATCAATTGCACTCCCATCATCAGATTATCATAGAAGAAGCTGCCCGGGTTTCTCATATTCGCGCCGATGCCGCCCACCCTGGCAGCGAGGTGAATGACGATGGCAGGCTTGGCATCTGTATATAGCCTTTTCACTCCCTCCATTTCCACTAGGTCATAGTCCTTGCTGCGGGGGACGAAAATCTCCCGGCAGCCTCTTTCCTCCAGCTTCCCCACGACATTGCTGCCCAAAAAGCCGGCTCCACCCGTGACCACGATTTTTTTGTCAGCTAGCCAACTCATTGCTTTCAAAATAGATTTCCTTGCTGCTCATGCTAACTGTGGGTAGGTCGGAGCAGGTGCTCCAGGCTACCCCGAACATGACAGGTCACCTTATATCACCTGTTTCCAGCTTGCACAAAGCCCGGTCAACCGTATTCATCCCGCACTTCGCAAGTATCTTTTTCCCTTTACCGGGTGATTTCAAGCCCAGAGCTTCCATATCGGCATCCACCATTATTTTGACCAAATCTTTGAAGGTAACTCTAGGTTCCCAGCCCAGTCCTTTCTTTGCCTTCGAGGCATCCGCCACCAGCATATCTACTTCCAGGGGCCTAAAGTAGCGCGGGTCTATCTTCACATACTCCTGCCAGTCGAGGCCAGCGTATTTGAAAGCTTCGATGACGAACTCCTTGACTGAGTGGGTTTCACCTGTCCCTATAACGTAGTCACCAGGCTTTTTTTGCTGCAGCATAAGCCACATTGCCCTTATGTATTCCGGAGCATAGCCCCAGTCTCTTTTCGCTTCGAGGTTGCCGAGGTAGAGGTATCTCTGCTGCTTGGCGAGGATGTGCGCGATGGCGCGAGTAATCTTCCGGGTGACGAAAGTCCCGCCGCGGCGTGGTGACTCGTGGTTGAACAGTATGCCGTTGGTAGCAAAAAGGCCGTAACCTTCCCTGTAGTTCTCCACCATCCAGTATGCATACACCTTGGCAACCGCATACGGGCTTCGGGGCCTGAACGGTGTCTGCTCGCTCTGCGGAGGCTGAGAATCCCCGAACATCTCGCTGCTGGAAGCCTGATAGAACTTGGCCTTAATACCGCTTTGACGGATAGCCTCCAGGATACGCGTAGTGCCCAGGGCCACCACATCGCCGGTATACTCAGCTGTATCGAAGCTAACCCTGACATGGCTCTGTGCACCCAGGTGATAAATCTCATCCGGCCTGACGCAGTAAATAAGGTTAGTGAGATGGGAGCTATCGGAGAGGTCTCCGTAGTGAAGGAAGAGCCTTGCTCCTGGCTCATGTGGGTCAACGTAGATATGGTCTATGCGGGCAGTACAGAAAGTGCTCGACCTTCTGATAATGCCGTGCCCCTCGTAGCCCTTCTCAAGCAGGAACTCCGCCAGATAGGAACCATCCTGCCCCGTGATGCCGGTGATAAGTGCCTTCTCCATGGGCCCTCCTTTTAAGCCCTCCCCAGCATGATGCCTATGCCCTTAGTTACGCCTTTCGAAATAATTTGTCGCGACAGCAGCATCTGGGGATATGTTCTTAGCGCTTGTCCCAAAATGAGTAAGCCCTTCCTCAAAGAAATCTTGCTGGCTGATACTGCCAAAATCGTGAGCTTCATTGCAGCATCCTGAGCTACTTCCCTAGCCTCCCCGGGAGTTAAGGAATACGATCTTAAATATGCTCTATACAGTTGGCGAATAAAATTGTCCATTTGATCAATTTGCTGAAAATTACCCAATGATGAGTGGGCACACATGCGCTGCAAAGTGCTAACCATTTCCATAGGGACATCTGAACCAAGCAGTTGCTCTATCATTAAGTGCATGATCTTGGCGGTATTGTGTTCCTGAGTTAGTAAACCCTGTGAGCGGATACTTCCTTCCCAGAAGCGATATTTAAACAGTATCTCTGGAATATTGGCGATTTGAGTGATATTGTTCGCCCGAGCCCAAAGATCATAGTCTTCGACATAAAGGGCCTCAGGTCGGTAGAACCCTACCTGCCTGATGATGTCCCGCCGCATCATAACTGATGGGTGGGCAACACAACATCCAAAGAGAAGAGACCATCCCATCACCTTTGGCGATGTGGGGAGACGCCACTCCTGGAGCGCCCGACCTTTCTCGTCAATTGTCTTGACCCAGGTACCGAGCACGCCTATATTGGGATGCGTCTCCAGATAGTTAACTTGTCTTGCGAGCCGCTCCGGTAGACTTACATCATCAGCATCCATCCGTGCGATATACTTCCCTTTAGCAAGCTGACAGCCTCTGTTAAGGGAGGCAATCAATCCTTTATTTTCTTGACTGTAAACATGTATTCGGTCATCCATCTGCTGATAATGGGCGACGATGGCACCACTAGTATCCGTTGAGCCATCGTCTATGATGATGAACTCGAAATCACGGAACGTCTGCTTGAGGATGCTTTCAACAGCTTCCTTCAGGTACTCTTCACCGTTATAAACCGACATGAGGACAGTGACTTTAGGCGAATCAGAATTCAAGCTAATCCCATCTCCTTGAATGCTGTCTGAAACCGCTTGTGCCAGCTATGGTCGCGCAGGCAGCGTTCAAATCCTGCCTTGCGTACACGCTCACGCTCATCATCATGCTTTAGATAATATTTGATCTTATCAGCCAGATCCTCTTTACTATTATAACAAATGATTTCTTTGCCTATATGGAAGAATTCCTCGAGTTCCTCCATATACTCCACCATATAAAAACCGCCGCTCATGGGCACTTCGAAATCCCTCAGCCGAACCTGCAGGATGCGCTCTCCACATTCGTGGGTATTTCCGCAGGAAGAGAACCCAAGGTTGATTTTGGAGCGGCTATACATCTGAATCATCTCCAGATCCGACAGAGTGCCGCCAATGATTGAAGCTGGCAAAGTGACATGCGACGCTGCGCTGGAACGGTTGGAATTGAGCTTATTTCTCAAATATCGCCACAACGTTTGTCGGCCGCTTCTGCTCCGAAGCATCTGACTGGCACGGTAGGCTTGCCTTAACAAACTCGGCTGCCTGGTGGCCTTAGCTATTGGGGAGTAATTCTGCCAGCCCCATCCCCAGACTCGCACATTGATTCCTTGGCCTAGCAAATGATTGATATACAGCGGGCGGTCGCCGTATGCCTGGCCGACGAAAGTTACGTCAAATTCGATGGGCAAATCATATCGTTTATAAATGTTCGGATTGGCTGCCTCCTGGCAGTAGATAGGGTGCGCGCCCATGGCCACATAGTCCTTAAGGCGGAACTTCTCGGGCACAAGGCACCAATCATAATGGGGAGCGATTTCCAAAACAAGATGCAACTGATATGACCCGTTGCAGTACCAGTTAACAGTCTTTGTCCCCATAGCTTTGATTTCATCGATTGCCTCGGGCAGAACGCAGGCATCGTAGAAATAGCTGAAAAACAGGTCGATGGGCTTGATGGCATAGGCTACCTTTACCTGGTGTAGCAATTCCTGCGTTATCCTGGGCCTGTTTTTCTTAATGAAAGCTCTTTGTATGGGGTCAGCCGGATCGAGGTTCTGGAAGGTTTGTCTCAAGTCGTATTTAAATTCCACCACATCATGCCCCAGGTCTACCAAAGGCAGGTACAGGTTGTTGCGCCACAGATTGGACTGGAATGCGGCATTCGGGGTGGTGTCAGAAGCGTAGAATATTCTCATGTTAATCATTTCCTCTTTAGGAAGGAATTACGGAACAGAGTCCTTAGCCTCAAGAAATTCCGATGTCCCATAATCAATGAAGAGAGGGCTATCCAAAACCTGAGGTGGAAGCATAAACCCGGCTCTGCTTTCAGGGCATGGCCCATGGCTCTGAACCCTGAACTACGGGCACCGCAAGCACTTAAGAAGAATGCCGCCACGAGATATGCCCTGTTTATGTCGTTCTTAATGGCTGCACTGACTGTCGGATGAGTTCCGAGTTGCTCCTTGTACTTCGTGAGAAAAACTGAATAGATATGAGTCAGGTCATTAATAGCTTCCTCGATGTGCTCTCGTTGGGGGCTCGACCAAGTGCCATTTCGAAGATTGCGAATCTGAGAGCCCCTTTGGGCAGTGAAGGAATTATCCTCAAGCAGTTGAGAGATATTTGTTGTGCTTACTGCTATCGACTGCTGTTCTTGCAGAGATCGCTTACTATGCGATAACCCTTCCGGGTTGTCTCGGTAAAGAAGCAGGGGTTGCCCCAGGTTAGTTGCTCGATAACGTAATAAGAGGCGGGACCATAAATCGTAGTCCTCCATAATAAATCCTTTCTCCGTCTTATAAAGGCCTACCTCCTGCAATGCTGTTCGGCGCACTATGACCGAGCTCTGGACAAAAGGTGAATTGAAAAGTCCGAGCCAGCGTATGTGAACATCCTCACATGGATGACACATTATCCATTTCTTTCTATTGTCCGTATCGACGACATAACAGGCCGTGCCCACAAGAGCATAATCAGGGTGGTTTTCCATAGCACGTATTTGCTTATCCAGTTTCTCTGGAAGCCAGAGATCGTCAGCATCGAGGAAGGCAACAAATTGTCCATTGCTTTCGTTAATCCCAGTATTTCTTGCCGCTGCCGGTCCGCGGTTGTCTTGATATAAATATCTCACTCTTCGGTCAGACTTAAACTGAGAGACAACCTCTTTTGTCCCATCCACTGAGCCATCATCCACTATCATAATCTCAAAATCCTGGTAAGTCTGATGTAGGACGCTCTTGATTGCATCTCCAACAAATATACGCATGTTGTATGTTGGGATAATTACACTCACGGAGGGCGATGTTAACATCCTGAGCATCTCCTTTATCATGTCTATGCTATTTTTAACATTGCTTCTCTCACTTTACGTGTTACGAATATCTTCAACGCCCTCTAGCTCTCATTTTGGTCACGCCATAGCCAGTTCTTAAATAAACACGCGGCATGAAGAACTTGAACAAAGACAGCGTGCCACAGATCCCTGACGAGAACAACGAGATGTTTAGGGCCTAACAATACAATCTTATACGTGAAAGACATGCTTTTGATAAAATTGCGCTGCTTGCAGTATGCGAGAGCAAACTCCCAGTATTTCCTGTGAGCAATCTCCGGTAGATGGTATTTGAATTCTCGGGGCGTATCGGCTTTCATCTTAGAGATATACCGCTCCCAACCTAAAGCCATCCGCTCCGTGTTTTGTTGCATATTCGACCGATGTAATCTGATATATACAAGTACATCATCCAGGAATGAGAACTTGTGGGCTAAAGCTAGTCGTCTCCACATGTCGAGGTCCTCGCAGGCTAAGAGGTTTTCATCGAACAGCCCTACCTCTGCAAAGCACTTTGCCCGCACCAGGACTGATGAGCCGGAACCTGCAATTACATTTCGATACATTAACTCTTCATAAAGGCTGGGGCGAATGATACGCAGGTCATAATTGAGAAACAACACGTTGCCAGCAGTGTCAATGGGTCTAAAGGCGCAGTACACAACATCTACATCGGGATTGGTTCCTAGAGTTTGCATTTGTTTCTCTAATTTCGCTGGCAACCAGAGGTCATCCGCATCAAGAAAAGCAATAGTTTGACCATGACTCTCTCTTATACCCCTGTTTCTCGCTCCCGCGAGTCCGCGATTGTCTTGATACACATATCTGACCCGTTTATCTGATTGAAAGTGAGAAACAAGCTCTCTAGTACCGTCAGTCGAGCCGTCATCCACAACGACAATCTCAAAATCTTGATAAGTCTGTCGTAAGACGCTATTAATTGCCTCTCCCACAAATATACGCATATTATAAGTTGGGATGACTACACTGACAGAGGGCTCGGAGGCGTAGAAGATTCTCATGTTTGCTGTCCTTCAACGATCAGGGCAACATTAGGTGCCATTTGTGTTTCTGTCACTGGGTATTTGGCCTGTAAAAGCTGGATTGGGATACTTCCTGCGGTATGCAATATGTGTCCACTCAGCGTTGATTAGCTGCGGCTTAGGTGGGCCAATTTTGATAGCCTTCTCCGTCAGGTCAGGCAATGGCAAATTGGAGGGATAGTACATATCAGGCTTGCGCGGTGCTCGGCGTGTCCATTTAACATAAGCCAGTTTGACTTTGAAACCATACTTCTCAAGCAATTTGATAAGCCGTTTAGCGGTTAAACCATTGTAGTGAAACTCGCCAGGCCCCATCTGACTTCCGAAAATATGTCGGTAGAAGATTTCCTTGTCCTCTTCACGTTTCAATTTGAGAATTCGTCTGGCGCAGCCTTCGAAGTCCGGGACCTCGATCCAAACAAGCCCTCCTAGCTTTAGTATGCGGTTCCAACCCTGCAAGGTGCGGTCCATATCGAGGATGCTGATGTGCTCAAACATATGGTGACAACGGATCTCAGCGACAGATTCCGGTTCGTACACGGTATCGAGCAGTTCAGCGCGAACAAATTTCTTGACCTGCGTTTGAAAGTGCTCTGGCCGCTGTTCGTTTTCGTAACCATCGAGGTTCTCATAGCCATCCAAGATGATCTGCCCTGCCCCTACATGAAGGCGGATACCGTCGGGAATGGGGGGTAGTGGACTGATTGATTGCTTGAGCACACGCCGTTTCAACCACCAAACTCCAAGTCCTAATGGTGAGGGCTGTATCCAGGTGGTCTCTCTAAAGGTAATATGCATTGATTTAGCAAGCTCCTTATTTTCGGCTCATCCAGGTTTCTTTTTCAACAAAAATGGTATTTATATAGGTATCAGCATAAGTAAAGTAATTCTTGGAATGCATAAAGGCTATTATTTCATCAATTTTCCTCTCAGTTTTATCCTCTGTGTATGTCAATGTCTCAATGCAGAAAACCCTTGGTCGGAATGAGGAAAGGTCGAAGCTACTCAGTACTTCCAACTCCATACCTTCGACATCCAGCGAAACAAAATCGGGACAATGTTGAAAATATTTTTTGATAATCTCATTTACTGGAACCAAGGGCATACGGACTATTTTTTCAATCCTTTGATTGCCATAGCTTTGGTAACGCTCAGCGGCCTCTTTCGAAAAAGTGCTCAATGTATCGCAACTCATTACATAGAAATTAGCCTCACTTTCCTGGTCAAATCCCACTCCAACGTTTAGACAGATATCTTTCCTACGAACTTTTCTAATGTTATCAAACAGTGCTGTGTTAGGTTCCACACATACCCCTCTGCTGCCTTTTTGATAGAAGAAGTATGTATTGTTAAAATAAATGGGATGATGTGCACCAATATCAAGATACGACGGCTTGGACAGATTCAAGGCATTGAAAATGAAATCGACGATTAAATCTTCGCCGCACTGAGAAAAGCTTTTATTCCCGGTTCCACGGGATAGGTCGATAACAGCCAGTCTATATAATCTAAACAGTCTCAATGACTTGATGACTTTATGATTCTTCATTGCAAAGATAGGGTCTCCTCTCAATTGTAGCTACTGGGCCATCTCCAAAGAATTCTGGCAACCGGCAAAATCGGCCGTAAGAAAGGCTTGTGCATTATTCGACTAATTCTCATCAATCTTTCGTAGGTTATGTACCCTTTCACACCTAAATAATACCTTTTAGTAATCGGCGTGGCTTTGTAGTTCTCCTCGAGTACTGCTTTCATGCGATCCGGGTCGTAGCCGAGAATGCTTATGTACTCCCTCATTGTATCAATATATGATATAGTGAACTTAAAGTTAGGCGGTACGGACAAGACGCTTTCCCACTTTGATACCGAGGAGCTTACAGGTTCTGTGTGCTCTGTGATTCCAAGCCCG
>DAOUMT010000005.1:0-3929 GCA_034409195.1 Dehalococcoidia bacterium | reverse complement strand
CGAGCCTTCTTTGCCAGCGTTTATAGCGATCTGCCGCAGGGGCTCCTCAAGGGCTCTCTTCACAATGGCCAAACCTGTTGCTTCATCGCCCTCTGCCTTCGCTTTGTCCAGGACAGACATGGCGTTTAGCAGAGCAACGCCTCCTCCGGGAACTATTCCCTCTTCCACAGCGGCGCGAGTGGCGGACAGGGCATCCTCTACGCGGTTTTTCTTTTCCTTAAGTTCAACCTCAGTCGCAGCGCCGACCTTAATTACGGCGACGCCTCCCGCCAGCCGGGCCAGTCTTTCCTGCAGTTTCTCGCGATCGAAGTCGGAAGTGGTCTCATCGATCTGGGCTTTAATCTGCTTGATCCGTCCTTTGATGGCTTCATCTGAGCCTTTGCCTTCGACGATAGTTGTGTCGTCTTTATTCGCGACTACCTTGCGCGCCCGTCCCAGGTCCGTGATAGTGGCTGAATCAAGCTTCCGGCCTACTTCCTCGCTGATTACCTGGCCGCCGGTCAGGATGGCTATGTCTTCAAGCATAGCCTTTCTCCTGTCGCCGAACCCGGGAGCTTTTACCGCGAGGCAGTTCAGTGTCCCTCTCAATTTGTTGACAACCAATGTAGCCAGGGCCTCTCCCTCGACATCCTCTGCAATGATCACCAAGTTCTTCGAGATCTGGAGCAGCTTCTCCAGGAGGGGCAGAACGTCGGAAATGGCGGAAATCTTCTTGTCGGTAACTAATATGTACGGGTCTTCTAATGTAGCTTCCATGCGCTCGGCGTTAGTGATGAAATAGGCGCTGATATAGCCGCGGTCGAATTGCATGCCTTCCACAAACTCGGTTTCAAACTTGATTCCCTTGGATTCCTCTACGGTGATTACGCCGTCCTTGCCTACCTTCTCCATAACATCGGCGATGAGGTCACCAATCTCGTCGTCATGCGCTGAAAGGCCTGCTACCTGAGCTATCTGCTCTTTGCCTTTTATCGGGGTTGATATCCGCTTAAGCTCGTCCACTATCGAATCTACTGCCTTCTCAATGCCCCTCTTGAGGGCCATGGGATTTGCCCCTGCGGTTACGTTTTTCATTCCCTCATTCACGATGGCCTGGGCCAATACCACTGCGGTGGTAGTGCCATCACCTGCGATATCGTTTGTCTTGGTGGCCGCCTCTTTTATCAACTGAGCGCCCATGTTTTCCAGCGGGTCCTTTAGCTCTATCTCCTTGGCAATGGTCACCCCATCACTGCAAACATTTGGCGCACCCCATTTCTTGTCCAGAACTACGTTGCGACCTTTTGGTCCCAGTGTTATTTTGACAGCCTGAGCAAGGGCATCGATGCCCTTCTTTAGCGCGCGCCTAGCATCTTCGTCATATACTATCTGTTTTGCCATTTATCTTTCTCCTCTCTCGATTTCGGCAGTATTGTCTCACTTATTTGCTCGATTTAGCTAGAATATCACTTTCGCGCAGGATGAGATATTCCTCACCCTCGTACTTCCACTCGGTGCCCGCATATTTGGCATAGATCACCCGGTCTCCCTTTTTCACTTCCATTTCGATCCGCTTCCCATCGTCGCCCAATTTGCCGGGGCCTACTGCCACAACCTCACCTTCCTGCGGCTTCTCTTTGGCAGTATCGGGCAGGACAATGCCACCCTTTGTCACTTCCTCTTTGACTATGGGTCTTATAACTACCCTGTCTGCCAAAGGCTTCAGATTCATTGCCATCTCCAACCTCCCTTTCTATTCTATAAATTCTTTTTATTGCCCAACCCACAATTAGCACTCTCTGTCAGAGAGTGCTAATATATAAAGATAACCTAGATTGTTTTTAATCGCAAGTCTATCCACAGACATCTACAGTCATTTATGATGAATAAATTGCAATTACAGCAAAATATCTCTTGAATTCTCCTTAGCTTAATTCGACTTAGCTGACGAACCCATTTATTATCATCCTGGATGCCAAAGAAATAGCCAGGCAATTTGTAGGGATTAATTAATAAAACATAAGAGGCAGATTCTCTAGCGGGGCAATATATATTACAGGCGGCTATTCTTGCTTGAAGATAATGCCGTTAACTATCAAGAACTGTATCAGCTCTGCCGCTGCTGCTTGAGGGTTCTTTTCGACTGTTTTGGAGCCTTTCTGCTGCATGCCGCCTGACATGAGAAGCTTCATCCTTTCATAGGCGGAGAGCCTGCTATCGATAGTGGCGGTTTTTTTCAATCTGGGTTTTGGTTGGGATATGCCCACCACAGCCATAGACGGTTCGATGCTTCTCATATCGATGCCCAGCGATTTGGCATCTGCCCGGGTGATATTTTTTTTAAGGCCAGCCAGGATGGTCTTGAGCTGGGGGTACACAGGTTTACGCAGCACAGTTTCGATGGCAAATACAGCCGGGAGCTGGCACTCCAGGATTTCTCTATCGCCACCCTTCAATCTTCGGTGTACTCTTGCGGTCTTTGTATCGGCGAAGATGTCCAGTCGAGTGACAGCGGTGACAAGCGGTAAATTCAACCACTCTGCTATGCCGGCTCCCAGGAAACCGGTGCCTTCATCTACGGACTCCCGGCCACAAAGGACTAGGTCATATTTTCGCGTTGAGATGAACTTGGCCAGGACTATTGATGTCGAATATACGTCCAGATCGTCAAAGGCTGCGTCACAGAGATGTATTGCCTCGTCAGCCCCCATTTTCAGGCAGGCTCTCAATACCTCTTCTACTCTGGGCGGGCCCAGGCTGACTACAGAAACTTTTCCCCCATCCCTCTCTCTGATTTTGATAGCTTCGCTAACAGCTACTTCGTCCACGGGATCCAATATATAGCGGAAATTATCCAGGGCGCCGGTTTCTATATTAAATTTAACGATGGTCGGGTCAGGAACCTGTTTTACGCAAACTATGATATTCATAGCTTAGAATAGCCAGCAATAATATATATTATTGTCAGGAGCTTGGCTTCATTAATACGCGCAACTGTTTTGTAAGTTCAGGAATTATCTTCTGCATATCTCCAACTAGTACAAGGTCAGCCATCTTGGCTATGGGAGCATTGCGGTCGGTATTGATTGCCACCATTAACTGTGAGCCTTTTATACTGAGGGTATGGTGGAATGCCCCGGAGATGCCGCATATCAGGTAAAGCTTGGGAGCTATGGTTTTCCCGGTTAACCCGATTCTCCTTTCGTCAGCTATCCATCGCTCGTCGGTAGCACGTCTGCTGCCGCCGATAGAGGCGCCCAGGATCCTGGCTAACTCTTCAATAGGTTTGAGATTCTCGGCGCAGGCCAGTCCTTTACCCACTCCTATGACAATCTCAGCCTCACTGACGCATACTGCGCACGGATCCGCTTTTAGATAGTCAATCAGCCTTGTCCTATTATTTTCTAAATCGATGTCCACCTTGCATTCGATGACTTTAGGCTCCTTTATTTCCCTGGCCTTCTGGAGGGTCAGCAATTGAGGGTCTACAGTCGCTATTAATGGTTTTTTGAGAATAACTACTGTTTCCTGTGCTTTTCCGCTGTGTATAGGTCTTCGTGCTATCAATTTCTTTTCTGCGTCTACTTCGATTTCAGTATAACGGGCTAGCAAACCCACTCGAAGTCTGGCGGCAAGCCTGGGGGCCAAGTCATTTCCTATCGGTGTGGTGGCAAAGAGGATGACTGAGGGCTGGTTTAAATTGACTCCTTGCGCCAGCGCATCAACGTACGCATCCGCAGTATACTGTTCCAGGCGGTTATCTTCTATAATGAACGCTTTGTCGATTCCATAAGGGGCAAGCTCTGCTGCCAGTTCCTTAATCTGGGAGCCTATGATTACCGCTGCGGACTCTTCACCCAGCTTTGTGGCAATGGACTTGGCCTCTCCAGCAAGTAAAAAGGCTGCCTTTTCTAACTTGCCGTCTTTATGCTCTGCGATAAACCAAATAC
>DAOUMT010000004.1:0-4711 GCA_034409195.1 Dehalococcoidia bacterium | reverse complement strand
GCTTTTTTCTCCTACCCCCTCTATCCCCACTATAACTATCGCATCTGCGCCGTGGTGTTCGGCTGATAGAGCATGCTTTATCGTTGCTACTTTGTGAATCCAAGGTATGCCTGCTTCTTTGATGCACGCCCCATGTTCCCGAGCGTTGTAACCCGAAGTGAATATCGCTCCTACTCTTTCTTCTATGGCCACCTCACGCATTTCATCCATGTCGGGAAAGCCTATAATCGATAGGTTTACACCAAAGGGCTTATCTGTCATCAATCTCGCTTTATAGATGTCCTCCCGCAGCTTCTGAGGTGTCCCCAACGCAATGGCAGTGATAATCCCAAATCCCCCAGCGTCCGATACGGCGGCTGCCAGAGGAGACTTGCCAAATCCACCCAACGCGCCTTGTATAATTGGATACTTGCAGCCCAACAGTTCAGTTATCTTGGTTTTCCACTCCATAGCCGTATCTCGTTGCTGAAATCTCATGCTAATGCGCATCCTTTGTTTCCCCTGGCTCTTTACCGGGGTAGACCTAGCCCCACTATTGCAATGATGGAACGTTGAATTTCGCTGGTGCCTCCACCGATGGTGCCCATAAAAGCGATTTGGTAGGCTCGTTCCATCTGCCCGCCGAGTGGTGACCACTTGCAGCCCTCCCTTAATTGTCCATAGAGTCCCAAAATCTCCATTCCTATGCTGGTCAGGCGCTGCTCTTGTTCAGACATGAAGACCTTTGATATCGATGACTCGTGGAAAGGGACACCACCTCTGTCCAGCAGCCAGGCCACTTGATACCCCAGCATTCGCCCTACCTCGAGCTCGATGGCCAGTTGAGCAAGTTTGTGTCTCACGCTTGGTTCTTTGCAAAGGGGATGACCATTACGGCCTGTTTCCTTTGCATAACTTATCAATTCCTCAAAGGTCCGCCGAAGGTAGGCGTGGGCCCCTGCTGAGAAAGCCCTTTCATAGTCCAAAGCAATGCCCAAATAATTCCACCCCTGATTCACTTCACCGACCAGGGCCTTCTCAGGAATGCGCATATCGTCGAAATAAATATCATTCACCACCATGTCACCTCTTGTTGATGTGGGGCGCACAGTAATACCCCGGGTCTTCATGTCTACGATGAACAGGCTGATGCCCCGGTGCTTGGTAGCATCGGGATCAGTTCTGGCGGCTAGCAAGCAATAATGGGCATGCTGGGCGAGGGTAATAAACATCTTTTGCCCTTTAATTATGTATTCATCTCCTTTGGACACAGCACGGGTCTGAAGCGAAGCTAAATCAGAGCCAGCACCAGGCTCAGTGTAGCCCAGGCAGAATGTTATCTCACCAGCTAGAATGCGTGGCAGATACTCCTTTTTCTGCTCCGGAGTGCCAGCTCTAATCAAAGTAGGGCCTGCCATCGTCTCAGCAAAGAAATGGCTCCCTATCGGCGCTCTTTGATATGCCAGTTCCTCGTTATAAATAAGTTGCTCCATATAGGGACGACCTTGTCCTCCGTACTCTTTGGGCCACCCTAGCCCAAGCCAGCCCTTCTGCACCAGCTTACGTGTAAACTCCGGAGAATAAGCAAGGTATGACGGTGGCCTTCCCCCAAACTCACGTAAAAAATCCGGAGTAAGCTCTTTCCGCAGAAAGAGGCGCACCTCTTGCCTGAACTCCTCCTGCTGTTCACTAAACCGGAAATCCGTGTCCCGCCTCCCCCATTTAATATAATTACCCTCATCGCGTAAGCCGCCATTGTGCAATAAATTATTGAGTCAGTTTGCTTCTGCGATCTAACTTCTAAGTCGACACTTTCGCATTTACTGCTTTCAGTATCACCTTCGCCTCACCAACAATTCGCTTAACAAGCTCTTCACAAGTCGGGATATCTCTAATCAGGCTACAGCCTTGGCCCCCTGCCATAATGGCGTGGTAGGCTACATCACCGTAAACTAGAGAAGCAGCTGTGCTGCTGCCGCCCTTTTCCGGCGACGGAAGCACCATAAAAGGTGCCAGCGCTTCGTAAGTGTATCCTTCCTTGTTCAGACTCTCGCGAATATGCTCATCAACGAGCATTCTCAATACACCTCGACGCTCATCCTTAAAGCCGCGGTCTCCTGGCCCTTGTTGACCCATAACGCCATGCCTTATTGCAACTGAGCTTGTCTCATCTGAGTCTAATATCAGTTGTTTTACGTTAGGATGAGCACGGCATTCCTTGGTAGCTATGAATCGGGTGCCCATGTAGACACCTTCAGCCCCTAAGGATAAGGAGGCCACAAGCCCCCGGGCGTCTCCAATTCCTCCGGCAGCAATTACCGGTATCTTGACTGCATCAGACAGCGCTGGCACGAGGCAAAACGTAGTTACCTCATAAAAACCACTATGGCCGCCGCCTTCAAAACCCGTCGCGACTACGGCATCAGCTCCTGCAGCTTCTGCCTTCCTGGCATGTTCAACAGAGGAACAACAATGTATGACCTTCATGCCAGCGTCCTTCAACCTCTTGGTGTATACCTTTGGGTTTCCTTGAGAAACTATGGCTATCGGCACTCGCTCCTCTATCCCTACTTCTACACATCTATCGCTAAATTCCCTATCCAATCCCGGTACCCCTACAACAAAATTTACCGCGAAGGGTTTATCGGTTAGTCTTCTTATCTCTCTAATCTGCTCTCTCAAGCGTTCCCCTGTCTCGAAGACATTCCTCGTGACTTCTACCTGCCCCGCGTTGGGGCCTAGAGTCCCTAAGCCACCGGCTTTAGAAACGGCAACAGCTAAATTGACATCACCGATCCATGCCATCGCTGCCATGATTACAGGGTATCTTATTCCGAGCAACTCGGTTATTCTCGTTTTAATGGTAAATACCCCCTTTCACCCTTCATGACCAAACCGACTGCCCTATGTCGCTCTGGGTGACGCCTCAACATATTTATAGACCTCGATGGCAAAGCGAGGGCACATCCAGGCGCAGATACCACAGGCATTGCACTTTTCTGAATGCGCGAAGACCGGAAGAATATAACCTTTAGGCGTGAACTTGTCGCTGGACATTACGATTCCTCCTCGGGAGCAGAATTGGGCGCAGTAGCCGCATCCTTTACAGATTGCTTAGTTGATAACAATCTCACCTCTCGCCATCGGTCCTCCTCTCGGTGTCTTCGGGTGATGACTTCGCTGTTGACGCCTTAAGCCCGCCCCATCTCTGGAGATACCTTGTCTTAACCTGAGGGTTAAGCAAGCCAACAGGCCACCCTCCCTTAATCACTCTGATTATCTCCTCTCCGGGACGACGCAGCATTTCATCGAAGGATAACGGTGATATGCCTCCACAGTGAGCCGTGATTATAATGTTATCTAGCTTTAACAGAGGACTATCTATAGGGAGAGGTTCCGGCTCGGTAACGTCAAACGCTGCAGCGGAGATATAGCTTTGGCTCAAAGCTTCGTATAATGCTTCATTATCCACCACAGCGCCGCGCGAGGTATTGATAAGGCAGGCAGTAGGTTTCATCTTTTTCAATTGCTCCAGGCCTAAAAGATGCATCGTTTCCGAGCTCAGGGGAACATGAACTGAGATGATGTCTGACTCAGTCAACAACTGCTCCAGGTTTACTTTTTCCACCTTCAGCTTACGGAAAACCTCTGTACCTATGTAGGGGTCATAGGCTATAGTCTTGAGCCCGAAGCCCTTTGCTTTCGGCACTAAAGCCCGCGCAATTCTCCCGAAGCCGACGAGCCCAAGCGTTTGCCCACGCAACCTCGACAGCTTGGGCCATATTTCACTTTGAATGTAAGGCTCTGCCTGCGATTTCCAGCCTCCTTTTCTCACAATTCCATCCAATTGAACCACCCTTCTGGTGCAGGCCAGGATCAGAGCCATGGCATGGTCCGATACCTCCTCTAGACAATAGTCTGGAATATTAGCAGCGAGGATGCCGTGTTCCGTGGCCGCATTCACATCGAGGTTATCGTAGCCAATTCCTATACTCATAACGAATCTGCAATTCCGCAGTGCCGCTAATACTTCTCTCGAAAACGGCTGTACAGTAGTCCCTGCGATGGCGGCATCGGCATCTCCCACTGCGTCGATGATCTGGTCATCAGTTAGTGGAATTGGGTCAATCTTCTTGATCAACTCCACCTCAACCCCGGCACGCCTAAACATCTCCTCATAAGAAGGCATCCCGGCCAATTCAAGGAGTTGAGCTACCTTAAATGCCATCGTTTCACCTCTCGACACATTCAGAGCGAATGAGCGGCTATTTTGCGCTTTTACCTAGCTTCAGCCCGTGCCTAAAGGCTTCTATATTTCGCAACAACAGCTTCTCACCGTCTTTATACCTTATCCGAACCTCATCCTCGATTAGATTAGGGGCAATCAATCCTGTAATCGCAGTGCATGCGCCCAGCATGATTAGTCCAACGAGCACACTCGCGCCCATGCCGACGGCAGTCTCCATCGCGGGGAGCGTGTAAAGCTCGTAGTCTTTTCTTTCCCTATCAGCAGTGAGCCCCGACTCCTCGACAATAAATATCCCTCCATTGCGCACCCTTGATTCATAAGCTCCGAACTGAGAGCTATCGAGAAGCACCACCGCCTGTGCTTGGTCCAAAAGCGGGGACGCTATTTTTTCATCGGAGAAGATGACAGTATACTCTGAGTTTCCACCACGCCTAGCAAAGCCGTAAGAGGGAACGTAGGATGCGAACTTGTGCTGCTTGAAAG
>DAOUMT010000003.1:0-15027 GCA_034409195.1 Dehalococcoidia bacterium | reverse complement strand
ATCCTGCACTACAACGGTAGCTCCTGGAGCGCCATGGCTAATGGCGCTTCAGAAGCTCTCGAAAGTGTCTGGGGAAGTTCCTCCACCGATGTCTTTGCCGTGGGAGAGTATGGCTACATGGGCCAGGGACTTTATGGCATCATACTGCACTACAATGGTGGAGATGGCGGGCGTTAGTGCTTGACTTTTGTGGCGACAAGGGCAGGTTAGAAACCTGCCCTACTCTATTTTGTGATAGGGGGTGGTGGGCTATCCCAGCTTGCCCATCTGGCGGCCGCCGAGGAGATGAATGTGGATATGGGCTACCACCTGTCCACCGTGAGCACCGCGGTTGAGCACAAGACGGTATCCTGACTTCGAGATGCCCTGTTGCTCCGCAAGTTTGCTGGCCACGGTTACTAAATGCCCGATAAGCTTTTCCTGGTCTCCGGCAGGGTCGAGAATGCGCTCGATGTGTTTCCTGGGTATTATGAGCAGGTGCACCGGCGCTTTGGGGTTATGGTCGGGGAAGGCGACAGCCGTTTCATCCTGATAGGCGATATCGCTCTTGATCTCACCGTTGGCGATTTTGCAGAAGATGCAGTCCATTGAAATGCTCTCGTTTTTGATGTAGGGGCGCCCGGCCGGTCGCCCCTACATTGTTTACAAATTACAGGCCGATTCGCTGGGCTACAAGCTCGCGATGATAGTCGGCGTCGCCGAAGGCGAGCTCGGAGGCTTTTGCCCTGCGATAGTAAAGCTGCATGTCGTGGTCTTTGATGAAGCCGATGCCGCCGTGAATCTGGTGACCCTCGGCACAGGTGCGGCGGTAGGCCTCGCTGACCCACGCTTTGGCCATAGATACTTCAAGGCCGCAGTCCATGCCTTCGCTCAGCTTCCACGCCGCCTGATAGGTAATGAAACGCGAGCCATCCACATCTGTGGCCATGTTGGCGCACTTGTGCTGGATGGCCTGGAAGCTGCCGATGGGGCGTCCGAACTGCACTCTCTCTTTGGCGTAGTTGACGGTCATCTCCAGCACCTGCTGCGCACCGCCCACCATGTAGGCGCACTGCGCCAGCGTGGCCCTGGGCATTAAGTCCTGGATTATAGACCAGCCGTGGTCAAGCTTGCCCAGGATGTTCTTCTTGGGGACTTTCACCTTGTTGAAGACAACCTCGAACTGCTTATCGGAGGCTATTGTTTTCAATGTGTTAAGCTTTATACCCGGGCTCTTGGCGTCAACCA
Organism: Dehalococcoidia bacterium; assembly: GCA_034409195.1. GTDB lineage: Bacteria > Chloroflexota > Dehalococcoidia > SZUA-161 > SZUA-161 > JACWAE01. Next base: position 13,800 of record DAOUMT010000003.1, on the reverse strand, counting down.
GGAATAGTGTAATACCATCCTCCTTGCGCTTGCCTTCTTTGGTCCTGGCGACCACCAGAAAATAGTTGGCGATATGAGCATCATGGACAAAGAGCTTAGTGCCGCTGATTACGAAATCATCGCCTTCGGCGGTCGCCTTAACGGTGATGCCGCCGGCATCCCAGGTGGCGCTGGGCTCGGTCAGAGCCAGGGTCATTATTATATCTCCTTTGGCTATTCCGGGCAGGAACTGCTTTTTCTGCTCCTCCGTGCCTGCTGCCAAGATGGGCACCCCGCAGTACACCACAGTGGGCAGGAAGGGAGAAGGGACGAGCGCCCTACCCAGCTCTTCAATGAGGATAGACAAATCGAGAAAAGTCATGCCCGACCCGCCATACTCTTCGGGAAAGACGAGGCCCATCCAGCCCAGGTCTGCCATACCTTTCCACATGGCTGGAGAATAGCCTTTCTCGTCTGTCTCCATCTGTCTCACCAGTGTCTTGGGGCACTCCTTAGTTAGAAAATCGCGGGCTGATTTCCTTAGCATTTCCTGCTCTTCACTGAGTGCGAAATCCATTCTTTTTTACCCCCTATTTTTCATTGTTTTATATAAGCTACATTCTGGGCAGTCCCAGCCCCTGAGTAGCGATGATAATACGCTGTATCTCAGAAGTGCCGCCGGCAATAGTCAGGCTCAGGTTCCACATGTAATCACGGGTAATATTACCCGCAAGCTTGGCCCACTTCGAGCCCGGCACAAGCTGTGCATAGAGTCCCAGTATCTCGAGTCCGGTAGCAACGACCCTCTGCATTAACTCGCTGCCGAACAGCTTGATTATGGCTCCGACAGAGGTGACATCCTGATTTGTGGCCTGCACCCATGCTACGCGGTAGGCGAGCAGGCGGCAGACCTGTATCTCGATAGCCATTTCAGCAAGCTTGCGTCGAATTACGGGGTTTTGAGAGAGGGGCACGCCATCGACTTTCGTCTCTTTGACATACTCTACGATCTGCTCAAGGATTTTCTGCGGCATGGAGGCGAAGCCGAGGCCTGACCTCTCGATGTTAACCAGGGCCATGGCGGCAAGCCAGCCGCGGCCTCTTTCACCTACCAGGTTCTCCCTGGGGACTTTGACATCATCGAAAAAGGTCTCGCAGAGGTGCGCTACTCCTTCAAGGCTCTCCAGACGTCTTACAGTGACGCCCGGAGATTTCATATCTATGAGGAACATGCTGAGCATTCGGGAGCGCTTGGGAGCATCAGGGTCTGAGAGCAGCGGGGCGAAGCACCAGTGGGCTCTGTGTGCCCCGGTAGTCCAAATCTTCTGGCCGTTGACCAGGAAGTGGTCCCCTTTGTCCTGGGCTTTTACCTGGCAGCCGCCCAGGTCGGAGCCGGCTCCCGGCTCGCTGAAACCCTGGCACCAGTATACCTGGCCGCTGGCTATTCCCGGCAGGTGCTGCCGCTTCTGTTCATCGTTGCCGAAATTCAGCAGGAGGGCGCTGATCATCTTCCAGCGGAACCAGTAGTCCTGAGCCGGCGCTCTCCAGTAGGCCAGCTCCTCGCCAAATATGGCGTCTTCCCACGTCGGACGCTCCTGGCCACCGTACTCTTTTGGCCAGGTGGCTGATATCCATCCCTGCTCGCCAATTCTCTTGAGAAATCTCTGGGTGAACTTCCACCACTCGTCGGTTTCGTCTTCCGGCGCACCGCCGGTCAGCCAGTCGGAGGGGAGTTCCTTCGCCAGGAAGCCCCTTACCTTCTGGCGAAATGCGTCCTGCTCCTCAGTGAATCGGAAATCCATGCATCACTTCCTTTCAATTTAATAGGGTTGCCACTGACCTCCGCTTCACCGCTCGAAACATTTGAAATAGAGGTGGCTTTGATGACCTCTATCCAACGTCTATGGCCAGGCAGGTCACAGTCCTGGCTATGCCGCCTACCGGGTGGATGTGGTTGGTGACCAGGTTGCCCACGGCGGTCAGGTCTGCCCCCTCCACCACTGCGATAACATCATAGGGGCCGGTGACTGCATGTACCTCTTTCATCCCCTTAAGCTTGCTGATAGCGTGTACCACGTCTTTTGTTTTCCCCACCGAGGTTTCAATCAGCACATAGGCTTTGGCAGCCATTGGTTTACCCCCCTTTCCCCATTAAGATAACCAAACTCCTGAAAAATTCCAGGAGATAGCTTTCTGGCTATCTCTCTGCAGCCTCATTTTTAAGGGACAGACCTATCGTATTATACCTTTATCCAGCCCTGTTGAAAAGAGGAAACTGTTTGTTCATTTTTTTCAACCCCCTAAATCCCCCAAGATTGGGGACTTTTGAGATTTGGGGGACACCCCCAAACCCCTGGCAAAGGGGCTTCGCCTCTCTGCACTCCCTAGCAAATTGATGAATTGGGGAGGTTGTTTGAGAAAAATAACCACATCCTATATAATTGAAAAAGTTTGTGTTGAGGGCCGAGAGTATGCGGACGATGGGGAAGCATTTCCTTCTGGATTTGAAGGAGTGCAACAAGGACCTCCTGGATGATCTGGATTTCATAAAGGGCGTTCTCCATACAGTAGCCAAGGATGCCGGAAATGCAGTGATCGGAGAGTCCTTCCACCGCTTCCTGCCGCAGGGGATAAGCGGGGTGGTATTGATTACCGGAGCTCATCTCTGCATTCATACCTGGCCGGAATACGGCTATTCGGCGATCGATGTGTTCACCTACGGTGACCTGTTCCAGCCGGAGGAGGCTGCCAGATTTATTATGGAGAGTCTGCAGAGCAAAAATCCCTCTATTGTCGAGCTTAAAAGGGGGTTCTAGTATATGGCAGAGACGGCTATAAATTGGTTCTGGGACTGCGTTAGTCCTGACCTAATACAGACGTTCAGCGTGAGCGCAATGCCTTATGTGGGGAAATCTAAATACCAGTCTATTCAGATACTCGATAGCCCCGCCTTCGGCAGATGCCTTATCCTCGACGGCAAGATTCAGTGCAGCGAGTCTGACGAGTTTATCTATCATGAGGCACTGGTTCATCCTCCGATGATCGCCCACCCCAAGCCTGAGACCGTTTTCATCGCTGGCGGTGGCGAGGGCGCTACTTTAAGAGAGGTGCTGGCTCACAAGACGGTGAAAAGAGTGGTTATGGTGGACATAGACAGGAAGGTGCCGCAAATATGCCAGAAATATCTGCCTTCGCTGAGCCAGGGAGCCTTCGATGACAGCCGCTTGGAGCTTATTTATACGGATGCTCTAAAATACGCCGCTGAGACCAAGGAAAAATTCGATGTTATGATACTCGACCTGACCGAGCCGCTGGAAGAGGGCCCCGCTTTACTGCTCTTCAGCAAAGAGTTTTATCAGGACCTGGGCAAGAGGCTGAAAAAGGGAGGCATTATGTCGCTCCAGGCCGGTGCGACCAGCGTGATGTTTCCGTCCACATTCCTGGCGGTGGTGAACACTCTGAAGGCGGTGTTCTCTGTAGTTGCTCCTTATCAGGCCGAGATTCCTTCCTTCGGCGGCCCCTGGGGTTTCGCTGCAGTTTCACAGGCTTTAGACCCTTGCCAGCTTTCTGCTAAGGAGATCGACCGCAGGATAGCGAACCGGGTCAGGGGAAAACTCAGATTTTACGATGGGCTGGCTCATCCGGGGATATTCTCTCTCCCCAAGTATCTCCGCCAGCAGATAGCGAAGGAGAAGCGGGTCATCACCAAGAATAAGCCTGTTTTCACTTATTAAGTATTTCCTCTCTCCGATGGCGATTATCAAGTAGGGGCAATTCATGACTTGCCCCTACCTTCGTGGTAGAATCAAATTATGGACATTTTAGCCGGTCTCAATCCAGCCCAAAAGGAAGCTGTTCAGACCATAGAAGGCCCGGTGCTTATCGTAGCGGGCCCCGGTTCGGGCAAGACTCGCGTCATCGCTCACCGCGTAGCTTATCTGATAACTGTCCTGGGCATCAGCCCGTATCGCATCCTGGCTGTCACCTTCACCAACAAGGCAGCCCGGGAGATGAAGGAGAGGGTGTATCACCTTCTGGGCCGCACTGTGGAGGGACTGACGCTGGGTACTTTTCATGCCACCTGCGCACGCATCCTGCGTATTGAAGCCCAGCATATTGGGTTGAACAAGGATTTCCTCATCTATGACGAAGGAGACCAGATAAGTCTCTTGAAACGCAGCATCGAGCAGGGGGGGCTGGACCCGAAGCAGTATCCTCCGCGCGCCATAGGAACGGCTATCTCCGCTGCCAAGGCCAGACTGCTGGCACCGCAGGAGTACCGGCAGCAGGTGGGAAGCTACTACGAGGAGGTGGTGGCGAGGGTGTACGAGCGTTATCAGGAGCTTCTTGCCGAGAACAGCGCCCTCGATTTCGATGACCTTATTATGAGAGTAGTGCATCTCTTTCGCAACCAGCCCGAGGTGCTGGCAAAGTATCAGTCCCGTTACTTACATGTAATGATAGATGAGTTTCAGGACACAAATCTGGCCCAGTACATACTGTCCAAGCAACTAGCTGGAAAGTATCGCAATATCTGCGTGGTGGGCGACCCCGACCAGTCCATCTATTCCTGGAGGCAGGCAAATCTGCGCCATATCCTGGACTTTGAGAAGGACTATCCCAATGTCAAGATTGTATTCCTGGAGCAGAATTACCGCTCCACTCAGACTATCCTCAAGGCTGCCGAGCATGTAATCGCCCCCAACCAGCAGCGGAAGCAAAAGAAGCTCTGGACAGAGAACAAAGTGGGGGTGCCCATCACTGTGGTACAGACCTATAACGAGCAGGAAGAGGCCCACTTTGTGGTCAACGAGGTGGAGAAGCTGGTGGCGAGCGGTCACTGGAAGGCGGGGGATTGTGCTATCATGTACCGCACCAATGCGCAGTCGCGTGCTCTTGAGGAAGAGTTCGTTCGTTACGGACTGCCCTACAGGCTGGTGGGCGGCACCAGGTTCTATGAGCGGCGCGAGGTCAAGGATGTCGTGGCCTATCTCAGGCTGATACATAACCCCCGCGATACTGTTAGCATCACTCGCATTATCAACGTTCCGGGCAGGGGCATCGGGCAGCGCACCGTCGCCGAGCTAACCATGTGGGCAAGCGAGAAAAATTTGTCATATTACGATGCCCTCAAACTTATTGCGCAGGGGGAGGAGCAAACGCCCTTTTCTGCACGGAGCGCGCAGGCACTGGACAATTTCGTGAACACACTTGACGAACTCATCGGTAGGAGTGGGGAGTTGAGTCTGGCCGACCTGCTCGACCTGGTGCTGGAGAGGACGGGATATAAGAAATATACCCTGGATGGCGCGGAGGGGGAGGAGAGGTGGGATAATATCCTGGAGCTGCGCACTGTGGCCGCCGGATACAAGGACCTGGAGCCCAGGGAGAGCCTGGCAGCCTTTCTGGAAGAGGTGGCGCTGGTCTCCGATGTGGATGAACTCGACGAAAAGGTAGATGCGGTGACCCTGATCACACTGCATCAGGCTAAAGGCCTGGAATTCCCTGTAGTGTTCATTGTCGGCATGGAGGAGGGTGTCCTGCCGCATTTTAAGTCGCTCCCTGACCCTGAGCAAATGGAAGAGGAACGCCGTCTTTGCTATGTGGGCATAACTAGAGCCAAGGAGAAGGTATACCTTGTCTATACCCTGCGCCGCAGCCTGATGGGCAGCAGCGCGCACAACCCGCCGTCGCGTTTCCTTAAAGACATCCCTCTGGATTTAGTGGCCTCACCCCATGCTCATCCTGTCGATACTGATAAGCGAGTGAAGGCTGGCCCCACTGCATCTTTGCCGCCTCAGGCAGCCCTCAAGGCGGGGGAACATGTGACCCATGCTATGTTCGGCGAGGGTATCGTAGTAAGCAGTTCGCCTTCAGGCGATGACTATGAAGTCACCATCGCGTTTAAAGGGGATGCCGGAGTAAAGAAGTTCCTGCTCAGTCTGGCGCCGCTACAGAAGGTGGCGTAGACCGTGTAGCGTAGGGGCAGGTTTGAAACCTGCCCCTACGGGGTTCATACCAGACGAGGCAGGGGTATAGAATGGGGGGTAGGGGCACAGTGCACTGTGCCCCTAGAGAGATTAACTAAGTCTTCTAATCGGAGAGCAAGAGATAATGACAAAAGGTATATCCCCGAAACGCAAGGAAACCGGAGCCATCGGGGAGAAGCTGGCCGCTGATTTCTTAAAGAAGCGCGGCTACAAGATAGTTCAGAGGAACTTCCGCTGCCGAGAGGGCGAGATTGACATAATTGCGCAAAAGAGCGATTGCCTGGTGTTTGTAGAGGTACGGACGAAAAGAAATGCTGCGTTCGGCACACCGGAGGAGTCAGTTACATTTTCGAAGAGAACGAAGCTAGTTTCTCTGGCAAACGCTTATCTGCAAGCCTATGATAAGCAGCCTCCATCGTGGCGTATCGATGTAGTAGCTGTGGAACTTACCCCTGACAACAGGGTTTCACGATTGGAACATATTGAGACCGCAGTAAGCTAGACGGCGGATCATTCATATCGAGCGCAGATGTAACGAATATGTAAGGTCTCTATACTTGAACTGGCAACACAAGAGGCTTGACCTGCTCAATGTTTCTCTCTATACTGTGTGGCAACAACGGAAGCCAGCGGCTTCTTGCACGATTATGTTATACTCAAGTTAAGAACAGGGGAGGAGGGTAGAATCACGGAAATTAGGCATGTAACTAGTTGCTCCGACTCTACCGAGAAAATCCTCTTAGAGGGAGGGCAATGAGTACCGTCTTGGTTCAGGGGAAAGGGCTTTATGGGAAGCTGAAACGTGAGATTGCAGAAAACGTTCTCAGCCAGTCCCTGATGCTGCTCAGCCATTCTTCAGAGAATAATTATCGGCGCTTGAGCGCAACATTCGGCAGGATTGCCAAGACAGAACATCAAAAGATGATCGCTGCCTGGATCGATAACTGGCTTGAAGAAGGCAATCCGGGAGGGCCTTTTCTTACCAGGATTCTGAAGGGGTTGAATCCCAAGGTGCGTAAGAATTATCTGGCCAATATGATAGTCAGCCTGTTCTTCCGCGACCAGCAAATATACGACAGAATCAGGAAGCAGTACGGCTTCAATCCTCCTTCCGTTATGTTAGTTTCCCCTACCATGAGGTGCAACTACAAGTGCAATGGCTGCTATGCGGCAAACTATAACAGGGATGATGATTTGCCGCCTGAGGTATTCGACAGGGTGGTTGCCGAGGCGGAGCAAATCGGTATTAAGTTCATGCCCATACTGGGGGGAGAGCCCTTCGTTTACAAACCTTTGCTGGACGTATTCAAAAAACATCCCAAGGCTTGCTTCCAGCCTTATACTAATGGCTCATTGATCGATAAGGAGATGGCCGCCAAGCTGGTCAACATGGGTAATGTAGCCCCTATGATAAGTCTGGAGGGCTTTGAGGAGCAGACAGACGCTCGCAGAGGCAAAGGCTCCTTCGAGAGGGCGATGAAAGCCATGGACAATCTCAGGGAAGCCGGCTGCCTTTTCGGTTTCAGCGTCAAGGTGGACAGGGAGAATGTCGACGCCGTTACCAGCGATGAGTTCATGGACATGTTGATTGACAGGGGGGCGATGTATGGCTGGTATTTCCTATACATCCCCGTAGGACGCGACCCTGATCCTTCTATGATGCCGACACCGGAGCAAAGAAACAAATTACGGCTGGCGGTGAACCGCTTTCGCAAGACAAAACCCATACTCATGATCGATTTCTGGAACGACGGTCCACTCACGGCCGGCTGTATAAACGGAGGTCGCATTTACTTCCACATCAACCATAAGGGTGACGTGGAGCCCTGTATCTTCGTACATTTCGCTACCAATAATATTAAGAATTGCTCATTGCCGGAGGCGCTGAACTCGCCCTTCTTCAGGGGGTTGAGGGAAATGCAGCCCTTCAGTTACAACACCTTGCTTCCCTGTCCCATTATCGACCACCCCAAAATAATGCGCACTGCTGTCCAAAGGTGGGGAGCTTATCCAACTCACGAGGGCGCTGAACAGACCTTTACCGATCCTGAACTGGGTGAACGTCTGAATAAATATAGCAATGAGGTCGAAGAGCTATTTACGCTTATCTTTGAGAATGAGTATGGTTGGGCCAAAGGGTGGATGGAAGTGATGGACCATCCTCCGGAGAAGATACAAAGTAGAAAGAGAGCGTATTACGCTAGAAAAGAGAGAAAAGAAAGCACACAACCTGAATGACCTTGGCGATAGTTCAAGGTAAAGAGGGATTGAAGATGGACGGTTGCCTCGGTGTTAATATCGGCTCGGTGACTGCCAAGTGCGCTGTTATTACCAAGGAGGGCCGCCCATTACTTAAGTAAAACTATCTCTGCTAGAAGGGTAAGCCCGCCGCCGCAGTTCGGGGAAGGCTCGGGGAAACTAGGGACAATTTCCCACTGATGTGGCCGAAAATGAGATCACCGGCGAGCCTTTGGCTGCCCTTTGTTATGTCCCCATATACTTTACTGTCATCGCGAATCGGTGGTCAGGATTTAGGAGCCATCGTCACGAGTGATGTTAAAGTCGTCGATTTTGTTAAATCCGATGTGTGCCGCAGGTACGCGAGCTTTCAGATTAGCAAGCGGTGCGGCTCGAAACTAGAACCTAAGAATTCGGTGAGCAGGCGCTTCAAAACAGAACCTTGCTGCATATCGCAGAACGGTGCGCTGTATTTATAGAGTCTGACATAATATATAAAAATAGATGGGACATCAGATAAAGTATGTGGTCTTGGGTTGCTGATCGTGTGGGTCTGTGAGCGGGCGCTGCGACTGGAAGAAAGGACAATCAGTGGCTAAGAAGAAAGAGCCTAAAAAAACGAATAACAAAAAGAAAAAAGTTGCTTTAGATGCTATGGGTGGGGACTACGCGCCAGAAGAGATAGTGAAGGGCGCGGTTACAGCGGCAAAAGAGGCTGAAACGGACATAGTGCTGGTGGGGCCGGAGGACAGGTTAAGGGAGGAATTGGACAAATGCGGCTACACTGGTAATAGGATAAGCATTGTAAATGCCAGCGAGGTAATAGAAATGGGCGACTCTCCGGTGTGGGCTATTAAGAACAAGAAGGACTCGTCCATTATGGTGGGGATTGACCTGCTTAGGAATAAGGAAGCCTCGGCATTTGTATCTGCAGGCAATACAGGTGCGGTAGTGACGGCAGCCACGCTGACCCTGGGCAAGAAGAAGGGTGTTAGTCGACCTGCTTTGGGCGCTGTGTTCCCTTTTCCTGCGGGACCTATTCTCTGCCTCGATATCGGGGCCAACGCCGAGTGTAAACCCGGGATGCTGGTGCAGTTTGCCCATATGGGCAGCATCTATATGGAGAGAATCTTCCAAATAGAGAAACCGAGAATTGCACTTCTGTCGAACGGTGAAGAGGAGTCAAAAGGCAGCCCGCCTGTGCAAAAAGCGCATAAGTTGCTGAAAAAAGCCAAGATTAATTTCATCGGTAATGTGGAAGGTAGAGACCTCTCGAAGGGGGTAGCTGATGTGCTGGTGACTGATGGCTTTACTGGCAACGTGCTGCTGAAGACGGGTGAAGGCCTTGGCGAGATGCTTCTAAATTCGCTGTGGCAGGCTGTGGACGGTAATCCCAAACTCAACGATGCGGTTGATGTGCTGGGGCCTGTCTTAAACAGTGTTATCGGCACACTGGACTATACCGGGTATGGTGGCGCTGTGCTCTTGGGGGTGGACGGTGTAGTTGTGGTCGCCCACGGCCGCAGCAATGCTAAAGCGATAGAAAATGCTTTGTTGAAGGCAAAAAGAGTCATGAGTTCGGGGGAGTGGCGGCTATAAAGGGCTAGAATGCGAATAAACAGCCCGGCTCAGAGGACTTATGAGTTAAAGTTGTTCTGGAGGTATCTATGACACAGCCGCTCAAGGTAGATGACCAAAACTTCAAGGGGGTAGTAATTGAGGCTAAAATGCCCTTTCTGGTAGATTTCTGGGCTCCCTGGTGTGCACCCTGCCGAGCCATTGCTCCTGCTGTAGAAGAATTGGCTGGCGAGTATGCGGGGCAAGTGGGTTTCGGTAAGGTGAACGTTGACGAGAACCCCAAGGTGGCAACGGAGTACGGAGTTCGCAGCATACCGACCCTCTTGCTTTTTAAAGATGGGAAACCGGTGAAACAAATAGTAGGACTAAGGCCCAAGGCGGAACTGAAAAAACATTTGGATGACGTTCTGACTGGTAAAGGTTAGATATTAAGCCTTAGTCTCCCGAGGGCGGCTGATGGGATTTTACAGCCATTGAGGCTTGAAAACCGTTTGTGTTTCCTCTAGTATCTTTGACGTTGCAAGTGCAAACTTGCCCTCCGCTATGCGTGTTATGGTAAAATCAATCTGCTAAGTGGAATGGTGCGGTAATTTTTTGAGACTGACGGGAATGGATGGATAAAAGGTGGACAAGACTTACCAGTTGATTATCATAGGCGGCGGCCCTGCCGGACTCAGCGCTGGGCTGTATGCCTCCAGGTCAAAGTTGGATGCCTTGCTCATCGAAAAAGCAGGGCTGGGGGGCCAGATATTGAATGCAGAGATGGTGGAGAACTATCCCGGTTTTCCCCAGGGGATATCTGGTTCCGAGCTCGGTGCCCTTATAGCTCAGCAAGCAACAAAGTACGGTTTACCGACTGCTTTCGCTGAAGTGCAGGGGATTGAGATTAAAGGGGACGAAAAAGTAGTGATTACAAGCGAGGGCCAGTATCGCGCCAAAGCTGTGATTATCGCTGCAGGCTCTGAGCATAGCAAGTTAGGTGTGCCCGGCGAGGAAGAATTCTTAGGGAAGGGTGTTTCCTACTGTGCTATGTGCGATGGCGCATTTTTCAGAGAGCAAGTAATTGCAGTGGTGGGTGGGGGTAATGTTGCTATCAACGACGCCCTTTTTTTGACCAGATTTGCCACAAAGGTGAAGGTTATCCATCGCCGTGACCAGCTACGGGCGACCAAGGTACTTCAAGATAGGGCATTTGCCAATCCTAAGATAGAGTTTGTCTGGGATACAGTGGTCAATTCTATCACAGGCGATAAGCAGGTCAGAGAAATCAAGTTGCGGAATGTAAAGACCGGAAAGAGTTCAAGTGTGGAGGTCTCGGGTGTTTTCGTAGCTGTTGGGCTGCGCCCCAACACAGATTATCTTAGAAATCTGCTTACCCTGGATGAAGTTGGTTTTATTCCGGTTAACGGGCAGATGGAAACAGAAGTGCCGGGTATCTACGCTGCCGGCGATATTAGAGCAGGGTCGATACGCCAGGTGGTCTCGGCTGCCGGAGACGGTGCCACCGCTGCAATCGCTGCTGAGAGGTTTATTTCTTCGGTGTAATGCGATGGGTATCAGAGGTCGCTTCGTGAGGATTATGGGAGAAGGTGGTGGATATCTGCTGTTTCAGCGCAAAAGGAGCCCCGTCATTTTCGAGATCCCTCGTGATTGGAAAGTAGCACGGTATGATTCAGACTATCTGGGCAACTTCCTTTCACGGATCACGGGAAGAGTGCCTGCGGATAGCGGTAGAGGTGATTACGAAGCAGTTACGGTAAGCGGGATTAAAAAAGAGCCCAGCATCAATAAGATTACCTGGAAAAATCTCACCTGGATAAACATCGAAAGGCCAACTCGGCGAGAGATGGACTATCTCGCTCAGAATTACCCCTTCCATCCCCTCGACCTCGACGACTGTTTGAGCAAGGTTCAGCTTCCCAAGATCGATGAGTATGAGAGCTATCTTTTTATCATCCTCCATTTCCCGGTTTTCGAGCACACTACGCGCATAACCAGTCCCAGCCAGGTATCTATGTTCCTGGGCAAAGATTTTGTGGTAACTGTCCATAACGGCGACCTGAAACCTTTTGCCGCTCTGCCTACTCGCTGCCAGCAGGATGACAAAGTATGCGAGGGGTATATGGGCAAGGACTCCGGCTATCTGATGTATCGAATTGTCGATGTTCTGGTGGACTACTGTTTCCCCATGGTGAAAAAGACATTATCTAATCTGGATGAGATAGAGGACAAGGTCTTCGACAATAAAGTAAATGCGTCCAGGGATGTCGCTGTCCTGCGCCGCGACATTGCTGCCCAGCGCCGTATCATCGGTCCCATCAAGATGGTTGTCGGTGACCTTGAACGGAAAGCCCAGCGTTATACCCAGGCCGATTTAAAGGTATATTTCGGCGATATAAATGACCACCTGGCCCGTCTCTGGAGCAACCTTGATGAGTGTCAGGAGACCGTCGAGATTTACAAGGACACGGATTACCTGCTCAGCCAGGAGAGGACGAACAGGATACTTGGCGTGCTTACTATCGTATTCACCATTACTATCCCTGCTACTATGATAGGGACGTTCTATGGAATGAATATCAACCTGCCCGGCGGAATATCGCCAAATATATGGACAGCATGGGGCCCGTACACAACTTTTATTGTTATTCTTCTAATATCACTGTTGCCCGGGGCGTTCATGTTCTGGCTGTTCCATCGCTGGCGCTGGATATAGCAGGTCAAGCTATCAAGATGATTTCGCAGCGTTTTTTAGTTATCGCGGCTCTCTTCATAACCTGTCTGATTACAGCGAATATCATCGCTGTTAAGCTGATAACGCTGGGCATTCAGCCTATCAGGCATGGCGGGTTTCAGTTTCCGGGACCGCTTCCTGCGGCTATTGTTATTTTCCCGATAAGTTACATATTCGGAGATATACTCACCGAGGTCTATGGATACCGCCAGGCTCGCAAGGTAATCTGGCTGGGCTTCCTGTGCAACCTTATCGCAGTGCTTGCCTTCTGGGTCGCGGGGCGGATACCTGCGCTTGATTCCGGTGTCCAGAATGCTTATGAACGTATCTTGGGTTATACCCCTCGTCTTCTGGAGGCTTCATTTTCAGCCTACCTTGTCGGGGAGTTCGCCAATTCATTTGTGCTGGCCAAGATGAAGATTATGACCAAGGGGCGCTTATTGTGGAGCAGGACTATCGGCTCAACCCTGGTCGGCGAGGGACTGGATGCTACGGTGTTTATTATTATAGCCTTCGGGGGCACGCTGTCATGGCCTCTGATTATCGGCATAATCCTGACCCACTGGCTGGTGAAGACCGGCTACGAGGTGGTGGCTACTCCCTTCACTTATATGGTGGTCAACTTCCTGAAGAGAAAAGAGGGCGTCGATACCTACGACTACGATACAAACTTCAATCCGTTCCTGGTTACTCGCTAGGATTTATACTAATGGGGCGACTCATTTTACTTGTCATTGCCCTTCGACAGGCTCAGGGCGAACGGTATTACAGATCCGTTCGTGGTGAGCTTGTCGAACCATGAACGGCTTTTATACGACTTGCTGGAGGTAAAGGAGGGGAAATGGAGATAAGGATTTTAGGGGCGCACAATGTTGAATCGGTCGAAACCCGACTCACATCTCTACTGGTCGACGGTGTACTTGCCCTTGACGCAGGCGCCCTTACCTCCAGCCTCTCCTTCGCCGAGCAGGAAAAAGTGAACTCCATCCTGCTCACCCACAGCCATTACGACCATATAAGGGATGTGGCTTCTATGGCCTTGAATATCTCCTATGTTCAGAAGGCAGTCAATGTATATTCACAGGCAAGCACGCTGGGCGCAATATTGAATAATGTGCTCAACGATGTTATATATCCGGATTTCACTAAGAGACCGACAGCGAAACCACCTTTAAAATTTCATCAGTTAGAGCTTAACAAAGCTACGAATATAGATGGCTACTCTGTGCTGGCGCTGCCCGTCAAACATGCTGTTCCTGCAGTAGGATACCAGGTTACCTC
>DAOUMT010000002.1:0-4646 GCA_034409195.1 Dehalococcoidia bacterium | reverse complement strand
GAGCTCATCTATCGAGCGCGTGTTTGGATACAAAGTAGGAGATGATATTGGTAGGAGTTCTTTTGATTTCGTGCACCCTGAAGATTTATCAAATGGCTCCAATGCCTTCGCGGAGCTGCTTAAGAAGCCGGGCGCTGTAGTACACCATGAATTACGTGCCAGACATGCCGATGGCTCGTGGCACACCATTGAAGTAGTAGGCAAGAATTTGCTTGATAACCCAGCTATAGCCGGCATAGTGGCTAATTTCCGTGATATCACCGAACAGAAACGAATGCAGGAAGCGCTGGCGAACAGTGAGGAGCATTTTCGCGCTCTCATCGAAAATTCCGTGGAAGCTATGGCGATTGTAAATAAAGAAGGACTAGTCTCTTTTTTGAGCCCTTCATTCGAACGTTTGCTCGGATACAAGTCAGAGGAGTACATGGGTAAGAGCCCATTTGTGTTTGTTCATGCAGATGACCTCCCCAGGATATCCAAATTGTTCAGCGACCTCGCCCGGAAGAGCGGCGCCCTGGCACAGGCCGAATTGCGTGTCTGGCATAAGGACGGTTCACTGCGCACTGTTGAGGTTGTGGGACAGAATTTGCTGCATAACCCGGCGGTCAACGGCATCGTTGCCAATGTTCGGGATATTACGGAACGCAAGCAGGATGAGGACTCCTTGAAACATCTCTATCAACAAGAAAGAGAATTAAGGCAGCAACTGGAACAGGAGATGAAGAAGAGAGTAGAATTTACACGTGCAATTGCCCATGAGCTAAAAACGCCATTAACCTCATTGCTCGCTTCTTCCGACCTGCTTGCATCCGAAATCGATAGTGAGCCTCTACAGACTCTGGCCAGGAATATTCGCCAGGGTGCCTTGAATCTGGACAGCAGAATAAATGAGCTTCTTGACCTTGTTAGAGGCGAGGTAGGTATGCTCGAGCTAAAGCTCGAAATAGTTGATATATCACAGCTACTTCAGGATATAACGGATTCAATGAAGCCAGTGGCTTCAAGGCGTGGGCAATCTCTGGAATTAGCACTATCTTCGGGTCTACCCATAGTTCGAGCCGATCCAGCCAGGTTTCAACAGGTTGTGACCAACCTTCTGGATAATGCCCTCAAATTTACGCCCCCGGGCGGAAGTGTCAGGTTAGGAGCGAAGAAAAAAGATAATTCCATTGTGGTCGAAGTACGCGATACCGGTCGCGGTATATCAAAAGAGGAGCAGCAATTATTATTCCAACCGCATCAACGTTCTAAAGGCGAGGCTTCAGAGGGGCTTGGCCTCGGTCTTGCTCTCTGTAAGATGCTGGTGGAATTGCACGGCGGGAAAATATGGGTCAAAAGCAGCGTAGGGCGAGGCTCAACGTTTGGATTTTCTTTGCCCCTGGAATCTATTGACAAGCAGGCGATAGAACCGAAGCAGCTGAGTAAACTATGGAAGGTATTAATCATAGAAGATGATGAAGCCATCGTTAATTTCGTGCGTTTAGCGTTTAAGATGCGGTGGCCCGAAGCTGATTTAATCTCCGCGAGGCTGGGCGAAGAAGGGCTGGATTTAGTTGAATCGGAAAAACCCGACCTTGTAATCCTGGACCTAGGTCTTCCTGATATCGATGGCTTTGAGGTGCTGAAACAAATCCGTCTCTTTTCCTCGGTACCTGTGGTCATTTTGACTGTAAGCAGTGACGAAGCGGACATGGTGAGAGGGCTGGAGTGGGGGGCGGATGACTATATAGTAAAGCCATTTAGACAATTAGAGTTGCTGGCTCGATTAAAGGCGCAGCTGCGAAGGCAAGTCCCTCCCGATGAAGAAGCTCCTATCATCTGCGGGCCGTTGAGACTCGACCCATCTACATTCGAATTGACGTATGCAGGGAAACAAATAAGCCTCACCCTGATCGAGGGGCGAATAATGCGCTATCTGATGCAAAACGTAGGTCGTGTAGTTACGCACTCGCGGCTTGGAGAAGTAATCTGGGGAGAGGACTACCCGGGCGCTATTGATAGCCTTAGGGTATATATAAGGCACTTAAGAGAAAAGCTTGAATCAGACGCCAGCAACCCTAAATTAATCCTTACCAAAGTTGGTGTCGGTTACTTGCTGGCGAAGCCAGATTATTGAGCCGCGTTTTGTTATCGCCCAAATCTTGAATTATCCACAACAATACTTTCATTTTCGAAGATATATCCTTAGTTTTTAATACTTTATTAATCTTATTTCAACACTGTCCTTATGTTGCCATACTAATATTTATAGTATAAAAAATATTTCTTAAATAAAGGAGGGTCAACAAATCGAATGCTCCAGAAGGGAGGAGCCATGAGCACGGATACTACAAGGAACAGGGGAAATGGAAAAGGAGAAAAGTTAAACCATATGCTTACAACAGGCGAAGCATGCCGAATCCTGTATGTTCACTGCAACACGTTACGTCGGTGGGGTGAGCGGGGAATAATTCCGGTATATCGTCTTGGACCTCGCGGTGACCGGAGGTATCGCCGCGAAGACGTAGATGCTCTCCTCCTCGAACAAACTAAATTTGTCTCGAACGGCACCCAGAAATGAATCGAGGTAATAATACTAAACGCAGTTCATCATGGTAATCCTCTTTAATATAATTTGTGTGTTGTAGCCTCAACCGAATATTCTGCCCAAACAGGGGAGTCTCCAGTAATATGCCTGATATAGAAATCATACTCAAATTGACCTTAAAGTTAAGAGAGGAATGGGTAAACACTATGAGCACCGAGGAGCTCATTGATTTTATCAAGGACGAATTGGACAAATGTCTGAGGCTTAGAGGAAAGATCAAGAAGTTGGCTGTGGTCGATAAGTAAAAGTGAGCCCTCGGATAGCTGGAGAGCAAGAGCCTACCATCCTGATTATTTACTTGGGTGGTGGGTTTTGTTTTAGCTTACTGCTGTGCGCATTTAATAAAGAGCGATATTTTCAGATTAAGGCATTTGCCCTGACTGAGGCAACCAGCTATCATAGAATATACGTTCAGTTGCAAGAAGAACGATATGATAGACTGGAAAGCCAACTGTCAGACCACTGCTATGGGCATCATGCCTCATACCGATATTAAAAGGGCCATCGAGCTAGCCCTTAGCCTGGATATTCCTTTCTGGCCCCAGCTTCCTAAAGTTAGTTTTTACGAGGATATGTATGTCCAGTCCTCTCAGAATTTCCCTGGGATAGTTGTTGAACCTGAAACTCAGCGAGTTGTCTTCGATAGCGCCAGATTCGAGGAAGAGATTACGACTTACTCTCAAAGGTTGGATAACCCTGAGATTTTCACATTGAGCGAGAGGTATTCGGCAGTATATCGCAGATTTTTAGAAAACGACCTCTCAGGCTATCAGGCCATAAGAGGACAGCTCACCGGGCCGGTGAGTTTCGGCTTTAAAATTGTGGATGAAAACTCCAGGCCTATCATCTATAACGAGGAGATAAGAAATATACTATTTGACTTTTTTCAAAGGAAGGCAAACACTCAGTACCAGGAGTTGCGTCAGAAAAACAAAAATGCATTTGTCTGGTTGGATGAGCCAGGTTTGGGATGGGTATTCAATAGTATGTCTGGCTACGACGAAGTCCAGACCAAAAAAGACTATCTTGATTTCATTAACGGGCTTCAGAGCACTAAAGCGCTGCACCTTTGTGCCAACGTGAATTTGCCATATCTTCTCGAGCTAGGTGTGGAAATCCTGTCTTTCGACGCTTATCAGATTCAGACTATGCCCCGGGAATACGCTGTGGGAGTAGCCAAATTCCTGAACAATGGTGGTGTCATTTGCTGGGGGATTGTGCCTACAGACTCTACAAACCTCAGCAAAGAGAGCCCGCAGACTTTGTGCAAGCTGCTTACAGGTTACTGGGAAGTGGTCTCGCGGCACACAGGGCTTGCTCCGACTCAGATAGCCAGGCAATCCATGTTGGCTCCCGCAAGATGCTGCCTCAAAAATATCGGCCAGGTCGGCGCCGCTGACGACATGGCTTGCCCGGTTACGGGTGGAGGGAGTTCCTCCAGCATAGAGGAAAGGCTCGTTGAGCAGGCATATACCTATCTTCGAGAGTTATCCCAAATCCTGAGAGACAAATATAGTTTGTGACTTGCCTTTGAAATCTATTTTTGAATAGGTACGAGGTAACCAAAGTCAAAGGGCAGCGCAATGCCTTAGAATCGGAAAGTATATTTGACACCCGAAGGTGGTCTGAGTTACCATAACTTTATTGCTTGAGATAAGATGATGGAGATAACCGGAGCTAATGCAATGGGAACAAATCCCTCTATAAATATAAACAAAAGTCTTTACGAGATCAGATGGCATGGCCGCGGCGGTCAGGGTGCTATAACGGCTGCCAAGATAGTGGCTCAGGCAGCCTTCCTTGAAGGTTACGGTGGTGTAACGGCTGCACCATCATTTGGTGCGGAGAGAAGAGGTGCCCCGGTAAGCGCATCTACCAGGATTTCTCAGGAACCGGTCATGGTCATGTCGCAGGTAGAGAATCCGGACGTAGTGGTTGTTCTCGATCAGACGCTACTTAAACGTGATGGAGAAACCTGCGGATTGAGCACAGGAGGAGGGCTCATTGTCAATTCGGGTATTGACCCCAAAGAGCTTTGAGGCGAAGGCCGGTTCAACAT
>DAOUMT010000001.1:0-9127 GCA_034409195.1 Dehalococcoidia bacterium | reverse complement strand
CCCCCGAGCAGCTTGCCAAGGTAGTGGTGAAAGCCCGCAAGAACGCCAAGAACAACCCGTACGCTTACTGCTGCGACAGCATCTCTGTACAGGATGTCCTCAGGTCCACCATGCTCTGTGATCCTATCAGAGTTCAGGAAGCCAAGCCGACTCCGGTAGACGGGGCCTGCGCCCTGATACTGGCCAACGAGGAGAAGGCTAAGAAGCTCACCAAGAAGCCGGTTTGGATCACAGGTGTATCCAGTTGCTACGACCACCACGAACTGGGATACAGAGACCTGGCTAACTGCGATTCGCTGGTCACGGCCGCGTCGAAAGCATACAAGATGGCCGGAATCACAAATCCCCTCAAAGAGTTCGACGTAGCAGAGATTTCCGAGCACTACTCCTATCAGGAGCCGCTGTGGTATGAGGGGCTGGGGCTCTGCGGCAAGGGGGAAGGCGGCAAGCTCATCGACAGCGGGAAGACCCAGATGGGCGGCGAGCTCCCCGTAAACCCCTCCGGCGGTGTCCTTTCCGGAATACCCCATTGTCTCGCTGGAATGCATAGTGTAGTTGAGTGCACACTGCAATTGCGAGGAGAGGCCGGTGACAGGCAGGTCAAGGGAGCTAAGAAAGCGCTTGCTCACGGGGTCGATGGCCCTGCCGGACAACTACACTGCGTCATAACACTGGAGAACTAGGAGGAATATATGACTGGAGAGAGGATTGCTATAGTCGGAGTAGGGCAGACGGTACACAAAAGCAGAAGGACGGATGTCAATACGGCAGAACTATGCGCCGAGGCGGTGGAGGCCGCTCTCGCCGATGCGCAGTTCACCATGAAAGATATCGATTGTGTGATACTCGGTTCCTTCGAGCCTGCAGATGGTTACAGTGGGCCCGATAAGTGGATTGTCCCCGAGATTGGTGCTGTAGGCAAAGCCGGATTTGAAATGCAGAATGTAGGCACCACCGGCGGCGTGGTTTGCGCTACCGGCTTCAACATGGCTGCGTCAGGGCTATTCCAGAACGTCCTCTGCGTGGCATGGCAGAAAATGGACGAGGCAGCCGGTGCCTTCGGTCGAGGCGGCGGCGGCGCTAACGAGTACTGGACAGGCCAGTTCCCTATGTCACCCATCACCAATTTTGCCCGCAGAACTTATGACTATATGACACGCTCTGGCTGTACGGAAGAGCACCTGGCCATGGTCAGGGTGAAGCAAAACCAGTGTGCCCTGAGGAACAAGCACGCTCAGCTTAAGCTGGCGGATCTCACTGTGGAGAAGGTGATGAACGACACTCTTCTGGCGTGGCCCATCAGGCGTCTCCATATGTGTCCCACGACTGCTGGCTCTGCTGCTATCATAATCTGCCCGGAGAAAAGGGCGAAGAAGGTAACCAACAAGCCCGTATGGGTTGAGGACTGGTTCACCTGCCACCAGGGTGGCGCACTCACCATGGCGGAGGACCCTCAGGCATCTACCCTGGGCTATGCCTGCAGAAAGATATACAAGAGATGCGGCATAACCGACCCCAAGAAAGAAATACAGACCTGGGAGGTATACGAGCCTGCTTCAACCGCCGAGCTGAGGTGGATCGAAGAGGTGGGCTTGGCTGAGGACTATAAAGCATGGAAATTGTTCGAGCAGGGTAAAGTGGGAATTGAGAAAGAGATTCCCTTCAACCCCTCGGGCGGCGTTACCGCCACCAATCCCATCGGGGCGACTCCCGTAGTCAGAGTGGTTGAGGCATCGCTGCAGGTTCGTGGCGACGCCGAAGAGCATCAGGTGCCCGGCACTATTAACAGAGCTCTAGCCACAGCCTATGGCGGGCAGGGAGAGAATGTGGTTTTCCTGCTCAAGAAGTCTCTGTAGTATTTTGGGAGAGATATAGGAGGAATTACTATGGTATTGAAAAAAGAGGAACAGCTGGATCCAACCGTAGCGTTCCGTTATCCGCGCGTTATTACATATACACATTCCCTGGGCTATCAGAGCAAGTTTGCCCATGCGCTTAAGCAGGGAAGGATCATTGCCACCAAGTGCCCTGTGGACGGGCGATGCACCATCCCGCCCCGCATAGTCTGCCCCATGCACCACGTGAGACAGACCGAGTGGGTGGACCAGGGGCAGCGTGGTAAGCTTATCTCAGCGTTCAAAATTAACTTCCCCATGTTTGATTCCCGGACAGGCGAGCTAAAGTTCTGGCAGAATCCTATAGTCGCCATTGAGCTCGAAGGCGGCGCCAGGATGGATGGATGGTGCGCCGAGACGGATACCTCTAAACTAAAGGAGGGAATGCTCCTGGAAGCAGTCTGGAGGCCGCCTGAGGAAAGACAGGGCAGGGCCGACGATATCCTCTACTGGAAACCAGTGGAGTAGTAAGAAAGGCTGAGGTGAACACATGACTCATCATATAAAGAGCGTTGCCGATATACCTGAGGATCCGATTGTTGTCGAGGTACAGGCGCATTCCAACTTTTTGGTTACCATCGGGAACACAGGACACCAGTTCATGTTAGAGCTCAAGGACAACAAGACCATTATGGGAATCAAGTGCCCAGGCTGTAAAAAGGTGTACGTTCCGCCCAGGTCCCACTGCCCCACCTGCTTTACCAAGATGACCGAGTGGGTGAAGCTCAGCGGCAAGGGTACCCTCGATACCTATACCGTCGTGCGATATAAAGAGCAGTACATGCCCAAAGAACCCCCTTACGCCTACGGTGTTATCAAGCTGGATGGTGCCGATACCGGTATCGTTCACATGATAGGCGGAGTCGACCTCAACAAAATAAAGGTCGGAATGAAAATGGAGCCTGTGTTCAAGGAGCAGCGCGAGGGCAGCATCCTGGACATCGAGTACTTCAAGCCAGCCTGATCTGTCCCGTGCTTGGATATCCAAATAAATAAAACCAATTAGATAAATATAGGGGCGGTTCAAGAACCGCCCCTACTCAACATTGAGGATTTGGGGTCTTTTTCAAAGTAGGGGCATAAAATTTTATGCCCTTTCGGCTAGACGCTAAAATGAAAGATGGTAATTCAATGAGGGCGTTTAGAAACACAATTACCATTCCGTGCTTGACACGGAATCCAGAAAACCCAGCTTTAAAATTACGGTTAAGGTATCTGGATACCGACTTTCGTCGGTATGGTAGACTCATTGCTAAACGACCTTATTCAATCTCCCTTGACGGGAGATGAATTCTAAGACCAATTCCCCCCTTTTCTAAAGGGGGTTAGGGGAATTAAACAACCCCTCTGAATGCTGAGATGAAAGTCGGCTTTATCTACGACCCCATCTACCTGAAGCACGACACCGGCGGTCACGTTGAGAATAGCAGCCGCCTGGTGGAGACCGTTGCCCTGTTAGAAAAATCCAGGCTCATGGGCAAGCTGGTTGCCATCTCGTCCAGAGCTGCCACCATCGAAGAGGTCTCGCTGGCTCACAGCCGTAGCCACATATCCCGCGTCCAGAGCTACTCTGCCAGAGGCGGCGGCTGGCTCGATGGCGATACCTACGCCTCACCTGCCTCTTACGATGTCGCCCTTCAGGCCGCCGGCGGTGTGCTCAACGGACTCGATGCAGTTATGGCAGGAGAGGTGAACCATGCCTTTGCCCTGGTAAGGCCGCCGGGGCACCACGCCACCGCAGATGAGGCGATGGGTTTCTGCCTGTTCAACAACGTCGCCGTAGCAGCCGAATACGCCAAGAGAAAACACAAGCTGGACCGCATACTGATAGCGGATTTCGATGTCCACCACGGCAACGGCACCCAGGAAATCTTCTACTCAGACCCTAAGGTGCTGTATTTCTCTACGCATGAATACCCCTGGTACCCCGGCAGCGGCTCTATCCAGGAGGATGGCGCCGGAGAGGGCAAAGGGTTTACCATCAACGTACCACTACCCGCCTACTGCGGTGATAACGAATTGCTGCGCGCCTACAAAGAGATACTTGTGCCTATGGCGAAGCGCTTCCAGCCTCAGCTTATCCTTGTCTCCGCGGGCTACGATCCCCACTGGGCAGACCAACTCTCCCTGATGCAACTGACCTGCTCTGGCTTCGCCGGCATCGTCAGCATAATCAAAGAACTGGCGGACGAGCTGTGCCAGGGCAAGCTCCTGCTGTCCCTGGAAGGCGGCTATCACCTCGAAGCGCTGTCCCACTCGATAAAGGCAACCCTGGAAGTTCTGCTGGGAAACACCCCCGGCGCTGACCCGCTGGGCAAACCCCGGGGAGCGATGGTGCCGCCCGACATCGACTCCGTTCTGAAAGAAGTAAAGGCAAGGCACAAGCTGAAATAGCTTGCAACTCCACCATTGCCTTCCTAACCAAAAGTTTCTTAATTACTATAAGCGTCGAATTACTGTGTAGGGGCTCTGTAGAGTTCACAAGAGCCTAGCCAATCCTTATCCCTTATCCGTGAACCCCTGCGATGGCAGCAGGATTGACAGACCATATTTGGAGCATTGTGGAAATAATAGGCTTAGTTGTCTAAAGGTCATACTTTTATTACTATTTCCTCCCATCCCCCGATATGACTATTGACAAAACACTAAATATATGGCTATATGCATTAACTAGACACCATCTAGTAAAGGCACTATAATGACTACTGGAGGGAACCATGGCAACAGAGACAGTAGCAAATATTAAGAAGACAAAAAGGCTAACTCGGCGAGATGATTATGAATCAGCTATGGAAAATTTACGGCGATTAAGCGAAATGCTTGGTAAGCCTCTTACTCAACCTTCTGGCATTGTCAAAGGGTCGAGTCGTGGTCGATGGCAGAACCAGCCACAGCGGCCAGTGACCTCTTATTCCTCCTGCGGACACGGAAGAGCAAAGTGATGGTTGGGACTCTCTACTAGTTTGCAGTATTCTGAACAAACATAATGGTCAGCCCTTGTATAGAACTCGGAACATAAACGCCATAATTTCGTGTTACGTTTTATCAATTCCACATTGAGTCCACATTTTTGCACTTGGTCATAGTGAATATCTCGGCCATGAGACTTGGTAGCTTCTGGCTTTATGAAAATGGAAATCTTTCCGCGAATTTGCTTTCTTGTTAGCTTCGATAACATTCCTCCCTTTAACCACCTAGTAGCAATGTCTATTGCTAGTGCCTCCGCTGTTCGAAGTTCCTCAATTTCAACCGCATCGTATCTACTCAGTTGCTGTAGATATGGTTCGATGTGGCCTTGAGAATTTATGGCGCTCTCCATGAGTTCGTCATAAATCTTTATGATAGAGTGTGCAGAATATTGATTCAGTTCCCCTTCAAGCTCCTTCCTGAGAACTTGTGTACCTATTGGTCCTAAAGAAGCTGTCGGTGTCATATAGATTTTATTTGCACCAAATGTAATCATCGTTGCAGCGGATTTTGCCCGTTTAGCTATTATCACATCAAATTTATCATTAGAATATTCACGACAAATACGCACTATACGCTCAGCAGCAAGCGCATATCCGCCTGGGGAATCTAGTATCAAACACAGACCATCATGCAAGTCAGTTACTTGTAAAACCTCCTCAATCATGTCGGCATCACCCTCTTCAATCATCACGGGGTATCGAAATGACGTGAAGAAGGCAACAGCTGTGCGCCCGACTAATCCCCCAATTTCCCGAAGCAAATCTTGCCTTTTTTGTTCATGCTGATTGAGTTCATTCATTAAAATTGTGATGAATGGTTCGCTACTAGATAAATTTGACTTTTTCATTTCAATTTCTCCTTATAGGGCTGCTACTGTCGCTGGTTATGACTGAATTGCTAGGAATTGAATACGCAAATAGTTCTATTTAATACACTTTTTATATTAAAATTGTTAACCATATTTTGGGTAAGAATATCATGTAAATTCTTAAAGGTCAAACCCTTGATTTCAAAATGATACAGAACCGGATTTCCTCAGGACGTGCCAAATCCTCGCAGCTATGGTATACTTTACAGTTACATACAATATTTAGAAGGGAAACAAAATGTGGTGTCGTGGTATCCGGGGCGCAACTACGGTAGACAACAACACAAAAGAGGACATCTTAAATGCAGGCAAAGAGCTATTGCAGAAGATGATCGATGCTAATGGGATCGTGCCCGAAAACGTTGCCTGTGCTATACTCACTACAACCCCGGACCTGAATGCAGAGTTTCCAGCCGCCGCTGCCCGTCAGCTGGGCTGGTCTCATACCGCTCTTCTGTGCGCTCAGGAAATGAATGTCCCGGGCAGCCTGCAAAAGTGCCTTCGTGTTTTGATACTTTACAATACCGAGAAGAACGCCGACGAGATCGTTCATGTCTATATCAAAGGCGCCACCGCCTTAAAAGGAGCTGCGGCAGGCAAAAAATGAGAGGTTATCTAGCTTGGCAGGTTTTAAACTTGAAGTTTCTCCATGTCATTGCGAACGAAGTGAAGCAATCTGGCCGCTTCACCCCACCCCGAGATTGCTTCGTCGCCAAAGCTCCTCGCAATGACATGATTAATACACATTTGGAGTATCGAAAATGTTAGTAGTTATGAAAAAGGGCTCTACCAAGGAAGACTTATCAGGAGTCATGCATAAAATCACCCAATCAGGACTCAACGGCCATGTCTCACAGGGCGTAGAGCGCACTGTGATCGGCGTGGTCGGTCAAACTTACCCCGAGCTGCGGGATATACTCGAATTCCTGCCCGGTGTCGAGGAAGTTATCCCTATCTCCAAGCCCTACAAGCTCTCCAGCCGAGAGTTTCAGCGTGAGAACACGAAGATCAAAGTGGGAGACGTCGTCATCGGCGGAGATGAGCTTATCGTAATCGCCGGCCCCTGCGCTGTGGAGACAGAAAACCAGGTGATTTCTACAGCGAAACTGGTCAAAGAGGCTGGCGCCAGTATACTGCGCGGTGGCGCCTTTAAGCCCAGCACCTCGCCATACCAGTTCCGCGGTTTGGGCAAAGAAGGCCTGGAGATACTGGCCAAGGCACGGGCCGAAACGGGTCTGCCCCTGATTACAGAGGTGCTTACCCCTAACGACGTTGAGCTGGTGGCAAGATACGCCGACATACTCCAGATAGGCGCACGTAACATGCAGAACTTTACCCTCCTCGATGAAGTGGGCAAAACAAAGAAGCCCGTCATGCTTAAACGAGGCATGTCGGCTACCATCCAGGAGTGGCTGCTCTCCGCAGAATACATACTGTCTCAGGGCAACCGTCAGGTGATGCTCTGTGAGCGTGGCATCCGCACCTTCGAGACCTATACCCGAAACACCCTGGACATTAGCGCCATACCTGTGGTCAAGAAGCTGAGCCACCTCCCCGTCATCGCCGACCCCAGTCACGGCACCGGCAAATGGTATCTGGTGACTCCGCTGGCACTGGCTTCGGTAGCGGCAGGGGCGGACGGACTTATGGTCGAGGTGCACCCTAATCCCGACCAGGCGCTCAAGGATGGTGCGCAGTCGCTGACCTTCGAAAGCTTCCAGCAGCTAATGACGCAGCTTGCACCTGTGGCTTCCTCTGTGCAGCGTAAGCTATCCGCAAAAGCTGGAGATAAGGTTGATAAGTAAAGAAGGGCTGCTTTTCGGCACAGCCGGTATCCCACGGTCTTCCAAAGCTTTGACGACACAGTCCGGAATTGAGCGCATCCATGAGCTTGAGATGGGCTGCATGGAGGTCGAGTTCGTGCAGGGCGTGAGGATGAGCCCCCAGAGCGCTCGCGATGTGGGCAACGTAGCGGCGAGAAACAGGATAAGGCTGAGCGCTCACGCCCCTTACTTCATAAACCTCAATTCTCCAGAGCTGGACAAAATGGCTGCCAGCCAGGAGCGCATCGTCCAGACCGCCCGCATTACCTCCCTTTTCGGTGGCGATTGCGTAGTTTTCCACCCCGCCTTCTACCTTAAAGACGAGCCCTCTAACGTTTACGCCACGGTTAAGAAGAACCTGGAGCAGATAGTGGCAAAGCTCAGGGCAGAAGGGAACCGGGTCTGGATTCGGCCGGAGGTTATGGGCAAAGGCAGCCAGTTCGGCACACTTGAGGAAATCCTGCAACTCAGCGCTGAGATAGATGGTGTGGCCCCAACCCTTGACTTTGCTCACTGGCATGCACGGACAGGAAAGGCTAACTCCTACAACGAATTCGTAGCTATTTTAAGGAAAGTCGAGAGCAAGCTGGGCAGAAAAGCTCTTGATAATATGCACATACACGTATCAGGCATAAGCTACGGGCCCAGAGGCGAGAACAAACATCTCGACCTGGGCGAGTCGGATTTCAAATACGAGGAGCTGCTCAGGGCATTGAAGGATTGGAAGGTGGGGGGAAACGTTATTTGTGAGAGCCCCAACCTGGAAAAGGATGCCCAGCTACTCCAACAGACATACAGGAAGCTATGAAATCACCTGACCTATCGGTTCAACTGGCTCCCCAGAACAAGCGGGGGCTGCTTCTATCGAATCCCATTATGACTGCCTCGGGCACCTTCGGTTATGGCACTGAGTATGCCGAGGTCATAAATATTCAGAGATTGGGTGCCATTATATGTAAAGGGACTACTCTGAAGCCGCGCCCCGGCAACCCGCAGCCCCGCCTCTGGGAAACAGCAGGCGGAGTGCTCAACTCCATCGGCATGGAAAACATCGGCTTAGATGCCCTGATCAAAGAAAAGGCGCCCCTCTGGGCCAAATGGAAAGTGCCGGTAATCGTCAATATCCTGGGCGAGAGCATAAAAGACTACGCCAAATTGGCAAGTCGATTGGACAAAGCACTCGGGGTCTCCGGTATCGAGGTTAACATCAGTTGCCCCAACGTATCTGCGGGCGGCATGGAGTTCGGGGCAAGTGCTAAATCGGCCGCAGGGGTTACCGCCGCAGTTAAGGCGAAAACTACCCTACCAGTCATTGTCAAGCTGTCGCCCAACGTCACCGACATCACCGAGATTGCCTTGGCTGTCGAAGAAGCGGGCGCCGATGCTATATCGCTTATAAACACCTTAAAGGGCATGGCGATGGATATTAAGAGCCGCAAACCCGTTCTGGGCAACGTCTGCGGCGGGTTATCCGGGCCTGCGGTCAAGCCAGTAGCTCTATATATGGTCTATCAGGTAGCCCGGGCAGTTAAGGTACCGGTTATCGGCTGCGGCGGTATCGCCGCAGCCGG